>WFUK01000170.1 GCA_015485015.1 Paracoccaceae bacterium
AATCCAGCACATTACTGCGCCAAAACGCGGTTTTGAAATTGGCTTGTGTATGCTCGCACCCCAGATAATGCCCGCCGGGACCAACCTCGGCAATCGCCCCCATGGCTTGGCCGTTTTCCGAGACATCCACCCCCTCGGCCAGCGCATGCAACGCCCCGAGCTGATCTGCATCCAGCACGAATTTCTCAAAGCTCGATACCAGCCCGCCTTCCAGCCAGCCACAGGCGTGTAACATAAAATTAACCCCGCCCAGCAAGCCGGTATTCAGGGTATTGGCAGTTTCATATGCCGCCTGCGCATCAGGCAGCTTGGCCCCGCACAGCCCACCACCCGAGCGGAAAGGCAAGCCAAGCCGCCGGGCCAACTGCCCTGCGCCATATAATATTTTGCTGGCTTCCGGCGTGCCAAAGGTCGGCGCACCCGAGCCCATATCAATCGAGGTCACAAACGCGCCAAAAATCACCGGCGCGCCCGGGCGGATGAGCTGGGAATAGGCAATGCCCGCCAGCGCCTCGGCCAATACCTGCGTCAGCGTGCCCGCCACCGAAACCGGTGCCATCGCCCCGCCGACAATAAAGGGCGAGATAATACAGGCCTGCCCCGCCGCCGCATAAACCTCGAGCGCGCCGACCATGATCGGATCAAAGGTAAGCGGCGAATTGATATTGATCAGCGAGGTCATCACCGCGTTTTCATCTACGAATTTCTCGCCAAACAGGATTTTGGACATTTCCACAGAATCCGCCGCCCGCTCGGGCGCGGTGACCGACCCCATATAGGGTTTGTCACTCAGAGTCATATGGGCATAAAGCATATCCAGATGCCGCTTGTTGACCGCCAGATCGGTCGGCTCACACAGGGTGCCGCCGGAATGGTGCAGGTATTGGCTCATATAGCCGAGCTTCACGAATTTGCGAAAATCCTCGATGGTGCCATAGCGGCGGCCCCCGTCAAGATCGCGCACAAAGGGCGGACCATATACCGGCGCAAGCACAAGGGATTTACCGCCGATTTCCACCGCCCGCTCGGGGTTGCGGGCGTGCTGGATGATCCGGCTCGGCGCAGTGGCACAGAGCTTGCGGGCCAGCCCGCGCGGGATGCGCACGCGGTCGCCCTCAACATCTGCCCCAGCCTCCTGCCAACGCGCCAGCGCTTCTGGGCAATCGGCAAAGCTGACGCCGATTTCTTCCAAAACCGTCTCCGCATTGGTCTCGATAATCTCGATCGCCTCTTCATTGAGGATCTCGAAATTCGGGATATTGCGCTCGATATATTTTACCGTCTCGAAGCTCACCATACGGCGCGCCGCCCTGCGCGCCGCCCCTCCACCCCGGGCGCGGTGCTTTGATTCGGGGCTGAGAGCGGATTCGGGCATATTAAACTCCATGCAGGTTTGGCCCAACCTACGCCCACAAAGATACCCTGTTGCCAGATATTACCGCCAGATTAAGCCCTATTCACGACATCCAGCGGCGATACGGGCTCATTTTCATGCCCTATCCCGCGCCAGAATCTCGCCAATCGCCTTGGTCATCTTTTCCGCCGCGCCGCTATGCCGGTTATAAAAATCCTGCGCGGCCTGCTGGTCCCGGGCCATGCTGGCTTTGTTTTCCAGCCGGTGCAATATCTCGGCCACCAAAATATCGATATTTTCACATTGGGTCAAAACCCCGGCTTCAATCGCTTCCAGGGCCGGATATTCGATGGTCCAGGTATACGGCCCGACAAAAACCGGCTTTTTCAGCGCCAGAGGTTCAATCACATTATGCGCGCCTGTCGGGGTGAAGCCCCCGCCGGCAATGACGATATCCGCCAGCGCAAGGTAAAAATACATTTCCCCCAGCGAATCCCCGAGCAGAATATCGACCTGCGTCAGCTCCGCCTGAAGGCCAAAATCCGCGTCCAAAGCTGCGCTGCGCGCCTGCACCTGCAACCCCGCCTGTGTGAGCCTCTCGCCCGCCACCGGAAAACGCTCCGGCGCGCGGGGCACATAGACAAATAGCGGCGCCGCGCGGCCAAGCGCTTGATAGCGCGCCCTGATTTTCCCAATCGCCTCGATGTATTTTTCATCCTCGCCAACCACAACGCTGGCAAGGGTGATCACGGGCCTCCCCTGCAATTGCGCCATCCGAATTTCTGCGGCAGCGGCCAGCATTGGCGCGGGTAAAGCCCTGTCAAAGCGCAGCTCGCCCGTCATCTCCACATTGGGCGCGCCAAAATGGCGAAAGCGCGCCGCATCGGCTTCCGATTTAATCAACAACCCCGCATAGCCCGTTGCCAGCCGCCCGCGCAGGCCGAATTGCCGCTTGTCGCGCTCAAAGCTCTTGGGCGGGTAATGCCCGTTTGCCAAAAACAGCGGCACGCCATATTTGCGCGCGCTGGCAATCATGCGCGGCCAGATTTCGATCTCCATCACCAAGCCGAACCTGGGGGAAAACGCCTTGAAAAACCGCCGGAACACCCAGTCATATTCCAGCGGCACCCAAACCGGCACGAGCTGCCCCGAGGCATAGGCGTCGGGGAAGAGCTTTTGCGCCGCCGCGCGGCCCGCAGGGGTGAAATGGGTGGTGACAACCGTTTCGCCATCATCCAGAAACCGCCGGACCAGCGGCGCGGCGGCGTTCATTTCCCCCAAAGAAACCGCATGGACCCAGACAGCATCCGACACCGTGTTTTTATAACAGCCGAAGCGCTCGGAAAGATGGGCGCGGTAGCGGCGGTCCTTGCGGCTGCGGTGGTAGATATAAAGCAGGATCAGCGGCAGCAAAAGCGCCATCAGCAGGGTATAGACGGCCAGAACCGCGCGCATGGTGAGGCTGTCAAACGGGGTTTTCATGGCGATGCCGGCCCGTCCACATGGATGCCGAACTGCACCGCCGTATTGGCCTTCACATCGGCTTTAAGCACCTGTCCGGTCACCAGATCATAATATTTTGGCGCCACCCCGAAGCCCGGGCGCACCGAGCGCACCGCGTCGGGCGCAATCACCTCTCCGGCTCTCAAATCCTTGACAAAATAAAGCGAGCGGCGAAATTTTACGTTCTCGTGCTCGGAGGATTTGCGACCGTAATCCACCTTGCCCAATGCCGACCACGCGGTGCGCGCCCCCTCGCATAATGCAGCAAATTCCGCAGGCTCCAGCGAGAAGCTGTCATCCGGCCCGCCGCCGCTGCGATCAAGCGTGAAATGCTTTTCAATGATCGAGGCCCCCATGGCTACGCTGGCAATGGCCGTGGTGTTATCCAGCGTGTGGTCGGAAAGCCCCGTAACCAGCCCGAAGCGGGTGATCATATCGGCGATGGTATGCAGGTTATATTGATCGGCAGGGGCGGGATAGCCGCTGACGCAATGCAGGATCGCCAGCTCTTTGCAGCCACCCTCACGCGCCGCCGCGATCGCCTCGGCTATTTCCTCGGCATCGGCCATGCCGGTGGAAATGATCAGCGGCTTGCCGGTGCTGGCGGCATAGCGGATAAGCGGCAGATCCACGGCCTCAAACGAAGCGATTTTATAGGCGGGGGCGTTGAGGTCTTCCAGCAGATCCACCGCCGTATTATCAAATGGCGAGGAAAACATGGTGAGGCCGATTTTGCGGGCCTGCTCAAATAGCGGCTTGTGCCATTCCCACGGGGTGTGCGCCCATTCATAAAGTTCGTATAGCG
>WFUK01000171.1 GCA_015485015.1 Paracoccaceae bacterium
TGCACCGGCGCGATAACCCCGTAATTAAAGCTGGTAAAGGCCAGATTTCCGCGAAACCGCAACAGCAGCTTCACCCCGAAAAATATGGTCAACACCCCCAAAATGGAGCCAAAACCATATAGGAACAACTGCGGCAACTGGCCGAAAATTTTATCAAAACTACTGGCAATCATATCAGTCATGGCTAAAACCCCCTTCAATTGAAAGGAACTCAAAAACAAATACGCACTTAGAAGCCAAAACCGCGCTGCGCCGGCCAGATTGAATTGCTGTGCAAAACATGCTTACACCTCCGATACTCATAACACTCGCCAACATTGGCGATCACTCAAGAAAAACAACTCTTGTATGTAGATTAGATCAAATTTTGCAAAATTGATAGTAAATTTTGTAACTATCCTTAATTTGTCCGCAGGGGCAGATGCGCACCTTGGCAATCCAGCCCGAAACCACCCCATTGCCGCCTTAAAACAGCAGTTTCACCGCATAAAGCGTGATCGACGGGAATACCACCAAGATCACAACCCGCAGCAAATCGGTGATGACAAACGGCAATACTCCCTTGAAGGTTTCGGAAATCGGGATATCGCGGCTAAGCGTATTGATCACAAACAGGTTCATCCCGACCGGAGGGGTAATCAGCCCGACCTCAACCACGATCAGCACCAGAATGCCAAACCACAGGCCAAATTCCTCGGCGCTCATGCCAAAATCAAGCAGCATCATCATCGGAAAAAATATCGGCACCGTAAGCAGGATCATCGAAAGGCTATCCATAATGCAGCCAAATAGCAGATAGGCGATCAGCACAATGGTTAGCACCAGCCACGGATTATAACCCTGCGCGCCGACAAAACCCGCCACCTCTTGCGGCACCTGGGTGAGCGCCAAAAAGCCGTTATATACCGCCGCGCCCAGCACAATAAGGAAGATCATCCCCGTGGTCATCGCCGTGCCTTTAAAGGCATCCATCAGGCTGCGCCATGTCAGCCCGCCATTCATCCACGCGATCAGCCCCGTGCCAAAAGCCCCCACCGCCGCGCCTTGGGTGGGGGTGAAAAGCCCCTGATATATCCCGCCGATCACCACGATAAACACCAGCAAAACCGGCCATACCGCCCGCAAAGCGGTAAAGCGCTCGCGCATCGGCACGGCGGGCCGCACCCCGCCCGAATTCGGAAACACCCGCACATAAATCGCGATGGCCAGCATATAGCCCAGCATCGCCAGCAGCCCCGGAATGAAGGCCGCCACAAACAGCTTTGCCACGTTTTGCTCGGCCAATATCGCATAAATCACAAGAATCACCGAAGGTGGAATGAGAATGCCCAAGGTGCCACCTGCCGCCAAAGTGCCGGTGGAAAGCGCGCCGGAATAGCCATAGCGCCGCAGCTCGGGCAAGGCCACCTGCCCCATCGTCGCCGCCGTGGCCAAGCTGGAACCGCATATCGCACCAAACCCCGCGCAAGCCCCGACCGAAGCCATCGCCACCCCGCCTTTTTTATGCCCGAGGAAAGCCTCCGCCGCCTTGAATAGCGCGGTAGACATCCCGCCAAGGGTCGCAAACTGCCCCATCAGCAAAAACAGCGGCACGATGGAAAGCGAATAGCTGGAAAACTGCCCATAGGTCAGGTTTTTCAGCAAGCCCGAGATCATGCTGAAATCGCCGATCACCAGCGCATTGCCGCCAATCCCGACCATCAGCATCGAAAGCCCGATCGGCATGCGCATAAATATCAACGCCAGCACCACCGCAAAAGACCACAGCCCGATATCAAAATTGCTCAATGCACCGCTCCCGAGCTAGGCAGGCTTTGCCCCGTGAGCAAGGCTCTTCCCGAGCGCAGCACACAATAGGCCGCAATAATCACCCAAATCACCGCGCCAAACAGCGCCGCGCCGTAGCCCCACCAGATCGGGTAATACAATATCCAGCTGATCTCGCCATTATTGAACTTGTCCATCGTGCCCAGATAATGCTGATACCCAAGCAGCACCGCCACCGCCAGCATCAGCCCGTCGGCCACAACATCAATCAACCGGTTAAAACCTTTGCCAAAAAAGCCGGTCAAAATTGCCACCTCGGCATGGCCACGGTTGAGCGTCACAATGGGCAAAAACGCAAAGATAATAAACGCCATCCCCGCCTCCACCATTTCCGTTTCTCCCGAAATCGGCCCGAGCGCCAAGAGCGGATCTATCACGGTATCATAGCTTTTTTTCAGCAATTTCCCCAGCTTGCTGGCGCTCATCCCCGCCACGCTCACCGTGGTCATCAGCATTACCGCGATCAGCACAACCCCGCCAACAAACGCCGAAAACCACGCCAAAGCCGCCATCGGCCTTTCCAGCAATTTTATCATGTTGCCCGCATCCCCTCGGTAATGATCGAGGGCGCATTATTCAGGATATCCACATCAAAGCCAGCGATTCTTTTATAAGTAGCCGCCATTTCCAGCCGCTCGGCCTCGCTCAACACATCGTCAATATGCGCAAAATCGCCGCCCGAGCGCGCCTCTACCACCTGCATCACCTGATCCGGCCCGTTGCCCCGATTGGCCAGCACCACCGCATTGCATTTGGGGCGGCGATCCGCGTCATAGGCGCTCAGCGCCTCGGCATTTAACCCATGCTCGACCAAGCACCGCCCAAGCATGCGCGCATCCAGAATCGCCTGCGTCGCGCCATTGCTGCCAATCGGATACATCGCATGCGCCGCATCGCCCAAAAGCGTGGCGCGCCCGAAGCTCCAGCGGGGGAGCGGGTCGCGGTCTATCATCGGGAATTCATAGATTTTATCAGCCGCCTTTATCAAAGCCGGAATATCCAGCCAGTCGAAATCCCAAGCCTCGAATTCGGGCAGAAAATCTGCCAGCTCGCCTTGCCGATTATAATCTTCGCGGTTCCATTTCGAATCCGGCTCGAACCAAAGCTCGGCAATCCAGTTAATCATTGCCTCGCCATTTTCATCGGGCGCGCTGATCGGATAGGTCACGAATTTCTGGCTTTCATGCCCCGCCATCGCCATGCTCGCGCCACTAAGGAATGGCACTGCCCGCGTGGTGCCGCGCCATAGCACCGCTCCCGCCCAGATCGGCGCGCCTTCAGCCGGATAAAACCCCGCGCGGATTTTGGAATGCAGCCCGTCAGCCCCGATCAACACCGCGCCGCCTGTCTCGGATATCGCGCCGTCGCGCTCCACCCGCACCGTTACCCCATCCGCTTCCTCGCTAAAACCCACCACCGCCGCGCCGGTTTCCACCACATCCCCAAGCCTTTCCCGCACCGCCTTTAGCAGCATCATCTGTAACTCACCCCGATGGATCGAATATTGCGGCCAGCTATAGCCGGCCCAAATGCCGCGCGCCTCGGCATGGATCGGCAGGCCCTTTTTGGAGAAATACGCCACCTCCCTGGTGCGCACCCCGATAGCTTCGATTTCCGCCTCCAGCCCCAGTTCAAAAATCTCGCGCACCGCGTGGGGCTGCAAATTAATACCCACACCAAGGGGGGTGATTTCGCGCACCTGCTCATATATTTTCACCGGAATACCCAGCTGATGGCAGGTCAGCGCGGCGGTTAGCCCGCCAATGCCGGCGCCCGAAATGATAACGGTCATGGCAGAATCCTCTCCGGTTTTGTAAGTTACCAAAGCATTGCAAACCACGAGGGTATACGCCAGTGAAAAC
>WFUK01000172.1 GCA_015485015.1 Paracoccaceae bacterium
CCCATGCAGATTTTGAAGCCCTGAATCAACGGCAGCAGGCGGCGGGAGAAAAGCCCTTTAGCAATCCGCGCAATGCGGCCGCAGGCTCGCTGCGTCAGCTTGATGCCGGCATCACCGAATCGCGCCCGCTGGGGTTTTCGCCTATGCATGGGGCGCGCTTTCCGCCCCGCTGGGCCAGACCCAAGCCGAGGCTATCCAACACCTTGCCGATATGGGTTTTACCACCAATCCGCTGACCAGAATATTCAACACCGCCGAAGGGCTGATCGGCCATTATCGCCTGATCGAATCCCGCCGCGCCACCCTTGGCTATGATATTGACGGCGTGGTTTACAAGGTAAACGACCTTGATCTGCAAGCCCGCCTTGGCATGCGCTCCACCACCCCCCGCTGGGCCATCGCCCATAAATTCCCCGCCGAAACCGCCTGGACCGAGCTGTGCGCCATCGATATTCAGGTCGGCCGCACCGGCGCGCTTTCCCCCGTGGCGCGGCTTTTGCCGGTTACGGTTGGCGGCGTGGTAGTTTCAAACGCCACCTTGCATAACGAGGATTATATCAAAGGGCTGGATTCAAAGGGTAATCCGATTCGCGAAGGCCGTGATATTCGGGTCGGAGACTGGGTCGAGGTTTATCGCGCAGGCGATGTGATACCCAAAATTCGCGATGTGGATATCAGCAAGCGAGCGGCAGATAGCGCCGCATTCGAATTCCCGACCCATTGCCCGATCTGCGGTTCCGATGCGGTGCGCGAGGCGGGCGAGGCGGTGTCTCGCTGCACCGGAGAATTTAGCTGCGCGGCGCAACGTCTTGAAAAGCTGAAACATTTTGTAAGCCGCCGCGCCTTTGATATTGACGGTCTGGGCATCAAGCAGATCGAGGCCTTTGTGCAGGATGGCTGGATCGCCGAGCCAGCGGATATTTTCACCCTGCAAGCCCGATATGGCAGCGGCGTGCAGCAGCTCAAAAACCGCGAGGGCTGGGGCGAAAAATCGGCCAGCAAGCTATTTGCAGCCATCGAGGCGCGGCGCGAAATCCCGCTCAGCCGGTTTATCTTTGCCCTTGGTATCCGCCATGTTGGCGAAAGCTCGGCCACCACATTGGCCCGATTTTATCTAAGCTGGCAGGGCTTTCACGCTGCGATCAATAGCGCCGAGCCGATGGAGGGCAAAAGCTGGGAGGAGCTGAACGGCATTGACGGGGTCGGCGCGGTGATGGCCAGCTCGATCATCGGTTTTTTCCACACAGCGGCCACCAGGGAAATGGTGGCGCGCTTGGTGGCGCAGCTTGAAATACGCCCCGAAACCCCGCCCGAAATCAGCGATTCTCCCGTGGCGGGCAAAACCGTGGTTTTCACCGGCACGCTAGAGCAGGTTAGCCGGGCCGAGGCCAAGGCGCAGGCCGAAAGCCTGGGGGCCAAAATATCCGGCTCGGTATCGGCCAAAACCGATATTCTGGTGGCGGGGGCCAAGGCGGGCAGCAAGCTTAAAAAGGCCGAAAGCCTCGGGATAACGATTCTAAGCGAGGCGGATTGGCTTGCGCTCATCGCAAAAAGCGGGTGATACTAGGGGATGTCCAGCCGCCCAGAAATCCTGTTTCCGCTATTTGGAACCCTGCAAAAGCTTGAGGGGATTGGCCCCAAAGGCGCGAAAGCCATGGCCGATGCGGGGCTGGAGCGGCCGCGCGACCTGCTATTCACCCTGCCGCATTCCGGCGTGGATCGTCGGCTGAAATCCAGCCTCAAGGGGTTGGTTTTCCCCTGTGTGGCCACGGTCGAGGTCACGATCCTGTCGCACCGCGCTTCGGGCGGGCGGGGACCTTTCAAGGTGATGGTGCAGGATTCCGAGCTGGATTTCCAGCTGGTGTTTTTCCGCCCGAATGTCGGCTGGTTGAAAGAGCAGCTGCCGGTGGGCGAGCGCCGGATTGTTTCGGGCAAGGTCGAGCTTTATGACGGGGTGGCGCAAATGTTTCATCCCGATCATATTTTACCGCCCGACAAGGCCGAATCCCTGCCGGATTTTGAAGCCAGATACCCGCTATCCGCCGGCATTACCCAGCGCGCGATGCAAAAGGCAAATGCGGCGGCGATACGGGTTTCTCCCCGGCTTGAAGAATGGATTGATCCGAGCATTATCACGGATAATCAATGGCCTGGCTGGAATGAAGCCTTGCAGCAGGCCCATCATCCAAAATCAGCCGAGGACCTGCTGCCAAGCACCCCCGCGCGCGAGCGTCTGGCGTATGACGAGTTTTTCGCCCATCAGCTAACCCTCGCGCTAGCCCGCGCCACGCAGAAGCGGGCCAAGGGGATAGCTACCATTTCCAGCGGGCGTTTGGGGGCCAAGATCGTCGCGAGCCTGCCCTTTAGCCCGACAGGCGCGCAAAACCGCGCGGTGGCCGAAATTACCGCCGATATGGCCGCGCCAATCCGGATGAACCGCTTGTTGCAGGGTGATGTTGGCGCGGGCAAAACGCTGGTGGCATTATTGGCGATTGCGGCAGCGGTGGAGGCGGGCGGGCAGGCGGCGATGATGGCCCCGACCGAAGTGCTGGCGCGCCAGCATCTGGAATCCCTGCGCCCGATGGCGGCGGCGGCGGGGCTTCGCATCGAGATATTAACCGGTCGCGATAAAAGCAAGGGGCGCGCGGCCAAGCTGGCGGCGCTGAAGGCGGGGGATATCGACCTGCTGCTTGGCACCCATGCGGTGTTTCAGGATGATGTGGAATACCGCGATTTGCGGCTGACGGTGGTGGATGAGCAGCACCGGTTCGGGGTGTCGGAGCGCATGCGGTTAAGCGGCAAGGGGCGGGCGGTGGATAGCTTGGTGATGACCGCCACGCCGATTCCGCGCTCGCTGGCGCTGGCGAATTATGGCGATATGGATGTGTCTATTCTGGACGAAAAGCCCGCAGGGCGAAAGCCGATCGAGACGGTTTTGGTGTCGGCAGGGCGGATGGACGAGGTGGTGGAAAAGCTGCGCGGCGCGATTGCGGGTGGGCAGCAGGTGTTTTGGGTGTGTCCTTTGGTCGAGGAATCCGAGGTGATGGCGCTGACCGCCGCCGAGGATCGCCACCGCACGCTGCGGCTGGCCTTGGGCGAGGGGGCGGTCGGGCTGTTGCACGGGCAGATGAAGCCCGAGGAAAAAGACGCGGCGATGGCGGATTTTGTCGCCAACAAGACCAAGGTTTTGGTGGCGACCACGGTGATCGAGGTCGGGGTGGATGTTCCGAATGCGTCTATTATGGTGGTGGAGGGCGCGCAGCATTTTGGCCTTTCGCAACTGCACCAGCTGCGCGGTCGGGTCGGGCGCGGGGCGCAGGCCTCCACCTGCCTCTTGATGTATGATCCGCCGCTGACGCAAGGCGCAACGGCGCGGCTGAAGATCATGCGCGAGACCGAAGACGGCTTTGTGATTGCCAATGAGGATTTGCGGCTGCGCGGCGCGGGGGATTTGCTGGGGGTAAAGCAATCAGGCCTGCCGCAATTCAGGATTGGGGATCTGGAAATGCAGGGAGATTTGATGGAGCTGGCGCAGAATGACGCGCGGCTTTTGCTGGAG
>WFUK01000173.1 GCA_015485015.1 Paracoccaceae bacterium
ATGCGGCACGGAAAAGCCGCGATTTTTCTGGTCGAGGCACAGGAAATGCACGCGTGTGATCACAGATTCTACCAATCCGAAAACGGAGTTTGGCTCGTCGATCATGTGCCTGCTTCCTTTCTCGTTCTGAAATAACATCGAAAAGAAGGGTATATGCGCAGCTAGACCGCTATCTTCGTTCCAAATTCCTAAATATCCACAGGGGGTGAATGGCGCTTGCGCCAGAGGGGGATGTAATCCCCCTGCCGATGGCGAAGCCGAGGCCAAGCCCAACTGTCGGTGTTTTGCGCAGCAAAATTATCCGGCAGGCGGGAGAACACGGTTATGGCATTGCTCTAAGTTGCGGTGTTGCATCCAGCTAGCGTGCCTTTCCCTCTGGGAGGCTAAAGCCCCCCCCTCGGGAAAGGCAGGTTTTTGCAAGCAAAAACGGTTGCCCTACGGGCCGTGGCCTCGCTGCGCTCGGTGGATCAGGCCTTGAAATCAATTATACTCAAGGCTCTCCATGCCTTCAAACGGGCGGAAGCTGTCTGTGCGGGCGTTGAGCCACGGCACACGGTAGGATTCCGAGAAAATCTCGACCTCGTCATCGATCAGCGCCCCCGGTTTCATTTTCAAATATATCCGCGCGCCAGAGATGGTCTCGCCGTTTTTTTGCCGGATCATCAAGTGCTTGGGTTGCAATTCTTCCGGTCCGCTAAGGCCCGCCGCGCCGATCATTTCAGCCACCGCTTTCAGGGTGTTTTTATGGAAATTAGCCACGCGGCGCGATTTACTTTCCACATCCAGCGCCTGCTGGCGCAGCTTATCTTGGGTGGTGATGCCAACAGGGCAATGATTGGTGTGGCAGGCCTGCGCCTGCACGCAGCCGATCGAAAACATAAAGCCGCGCGCGGAATTTACCCAATCTGCGCCAAGGGCAAAGGTGCGGGCGATATCGAAGGCCGTTACCAATTTACCCGCCGCGCCGATCTTGATCTGGTCTCGCAAGCCAGCCCCCACGAGGGTATTTACCACAAAGGTAAGCCCCTCGACCAAGGGCATGCCGATATGGTTGGCGAATTCCAGCGGGGCGGCGCCGGTGCCGCCTTCTTTGCCGTCAACCACGATGAAATCCGGCACAATGCCCGTTTCCAGCATCGCTTTGACCATACACATAAATTCCCGCCTGTGACCCACGCATAGCTTAAAACCCACCGGCTTGCCGCCGGAAAGCTCGCGCAATTCTTGCAGGTAATGCACAAATTCCAGCGGGGTGCTGAATTGCGAATGGGTTGCGGGGGAGAGGCAATCCTTATCCATCGGAATGCCCCGCGCCTCGGCGATTTCGGGCGAGATTTTACCGGCGGGCAGCATGCCGCCATGCCCGGGCTTGGCCCCTTGCGAAAGCTTCACCTCGATCATTTTTACCTGCGGATCTCTGGCTTGCTCGGCGAATTTTTCAGCGCTAAACGTGCCGTCCTCATTGCGGCAGCCATAATAGCCAGAGCCGATTTCGTAAATCAAATCTCCGCCACCCTTGCGGTGATAGACACTAATGCCGCCTTCGCCGGTATCATGGGCAAAGCCGCCCATCTTGGCGCCTTTATTCAGAGCCGAAATCGCATTGGCGGAAAGCGCCCCGAAGCTCATGGCGGAAATATTCAGGATCGAGGCATCATAGGGCTGCTTGCAGGCCTCATTGCCGATTTTCACGCGGCAATCCCATGGCAGATCACTGCGCGCCAGCACCGAATGGGTCATCCAGCTATAGCCCGCCGCATAAACATCCACCCGCGTGCCAAAGGGCCGTTTATCCTCCACGCCTTTAGAGCGCTGATAAACGATTGAGCGATCATCCCGCGAAAACGGCTCCTTGTCGCTATCGCTTTCCAGCAGGTATTGGCGGATTTCGGGGCGGATGGCCTCGAATATCCAGCGCAGATTGCCCAATAGCGGATAATTGCGCAATATGGCGTGCCGCTTTTGGCGGATATCACGAATGCCGACAATCGAGAAGAAGCCAAAAACCGCAAAGGCCAGCCAGAACCATGGCGAGACAAACACCAAAGCCAGACTGAACAGGGTAAACGCGATGGCGAGGGCGAAGGTGGTATAGCGGATCATGGTTGGGCCTGTTTTATGGAATCAGAATCTGAGTTGCCTTAAACAAGCATCATGAAAACATATGTATATCGGGTGAACAACGCAGGAATTCGCGATTTGCAAAAATAATTCCGGCGGAGAATGGCACAGGCTTCCTATTTCCCATTGCTCCAGCGCAGAATTTAGGCCATTTTGCCAACCACACCAATATAGGAGAATCGATGCCATGCCGGATGGGGAAGTGACCACCAAACCGATACATAAACGTGTGCTTATCAAGATTTCCGGCGAAGCCCTGATGGGCGACACCCAGTTTGGCCTGCATCCCCCCACCGTTGAGCGCATCGCGGGCGAAATAAAAAAGGTGCATGATACCGGCGTCGAGATTTGCCTCGTGATTGGCGGCGGTAATATTTTTCGCGGCATGGCGGGCAGCGCGCAGGGGATGGAGCGCACCACGGCGGATTATATGGGCATGCTTGGCACCATCATGAATGCGCTCGGGATGCAGGGCGCGCTGGAATCGCTCGGGGTGTTTACCCGCGTCATATCCGCCATTCCGATGGATCAGGTTTGCGAGCCTTATATCCGCCGCCGCGCCGTGCGCCACCTTGAAAAAGGCCGCGTGTGCATTTTTGCTGCCGGCACCGGCAATCCTTATTTCACCACCGATACCGCCGCCACACTGCGCGCCTCGGAAATGAGCTGCGATGCCATGTATAAAGGCACGCAGGTGGATGGGATTTATGATAGTGACCCCAAATCCAACCCGGATGCCAAGCGCTATTCCGAGGTGACATATGACGAGGTTTTGCAGAAAAATCTGAAGGTGATGGATGCCTCTGCCATTGCCCTTGCCCGCGATAATCGCATGCCGATTGTGCTGTTTGATCTGAATGCCCCCGAGGGGCTGGTTGGAATTTTGTCTGGCCAAGGCAACTTTACCACAGTAATACCGAGCTAAAAGGAGAACACCATGTCAGACGATATAGACATCGATATTGATAGCCTGGTCGAGCGCATGGATGGCGCGCTGGCTGCCATGCGTCGGGATTTTACCACTTTGCGCACCGGTCGCGCTTCGGCTTCGATGCTGGATGCGGTGCAGGTCGAGGCCTATGGCTCGCGCACTCCGATCAATCAGGTGGCCACGGTAAATGTGCCCGAGCCGCGCATGGTGACGGTGAATGTATGGGATAAAACCATGGTCGAGGCGGTGGATAAAGCCATCCGCACCTCGGGCCTCGGGCTGAACCCGGTGATGGATGGCAACATCCTCCGCCTGCCCATCCCCGAGCTGAACGAGGAGCGCCGCAAGGAAATGGCCAAGCTCTGCGGCACCTATTCCGAGAATGCAAAAATCGCCGTGCGCAATGTGCGGCGCGATGGCATGGACCAGATCAAAAAAGCCAAAAACGACGGTATGTCGGAAGATGATATGAAGGTCTGGCAAGACGAGATTCAAGACATCACCGATGCGGCGATCAAAAAGATCGATGCCGGGCTGGAGGCCAAGCAAGCCGAGATCATGCAGGTCTAGATGCAAGACGCGCCGCCCCCCAGCCAAGAGCCTGCCAAACCGCCCTCAAAGTTCGAGGATCTTTGGGTGCGGGTAATCTCGGCGCTGGTCATGGCGGCGATTGCCGGTATCGTGTTTTATAAGGGCGGCGATTATGTAGCGGCGCTTTTGGTGGTGGTTGGTGGCTTGATGTCTTGGGAGTTTCGGCGCTTGATCCTGCCGGATGCCAGCAATAGTGATATCGGGCTATGGGTGATGGTGGCGGGCACCACGGGCGCGGTGATATCGGCTAACCTGTTTGGATTTGTCTTTGCCTTTCCGATGGTGGCGCTGGCGGCGGTGATCCTGTTTCAGATCAAGCATAAACGGCCGATCTGGATCTCGGCGGGCATGATTTATCTCGCCACACCCCTGGCCGCGCTTTTGGTTATTCGCGAGCAGCAAGGTTTGGCCACGGTTTTATGGCTTGTGGGGGTGGTGATGGCCTCGGATATTGGCGGCTATTTCTTTGGTCGGATATTTGGCGGGCCAAAGTTCTGGCCCGCGATCTCGCCCAAAAAAACATGGTCCGGCACGCTGGGTGGCTGGGCGCTGGCGCTGCTGGTTGGCTTTGTCTATTGGTCTTTTGGCGGCGCGCAGGGCTTTCAGGAAATCATGCTGTTTTCTATTCCGCTGGCTATGGCCGCGCAGGGTGGTGATCTGTTTGAAAGCTGGCTCAAGCGCAAGGCGGGGATCAAGGATTCGAGTAATCTCATCCCCGGTCATGGGGGCTTGCTGGATCGGTTTGACGGGCTATTGGCCGCGATCACCTTTTATATGCTGCTCAATCTGCTCGGGGCATTTTAAAGCATGCGCAAAATCAGTATTTTCGGGGCCACCGGCTCCATCGGCACCAATACGCTTGATCTGATCCGGCGAGATAAACCGGCCTATCAGGTGGTGGCGCTAAGCGGCGCGGGCAATATCGCGCTGCTGGCCGCGCAGGCGGTGGAATTCAACGCCGAGATCGCCATTACCGCGCATGAAAACCGGCTGGAGGATTTGCGCGCTGCCTTGCAAGG
>WFUK01000174.1 GCA_015485015.1 Paracoccaceae bacterium
GGAGCCAGCAGGGCCGATTGTGCAATCGGATCGGCAAATTCAATCGGGGTCGCAGGGCCGGTCGCCACTACCGCCGTTAAATCTCCCTCGGACAAGCGATAAACCCCGCTCTCCTCTGCCACAAATCCCAGCCGCCAGCGCCCGTCCGATACCGGCTCAAAGCCCAGAGTTTCGGTTTTTCCCGAAGGCGAGGTCACGGTTAAATCCCCCACCTCGCCATCCAGCATTTGCCGCTCGACCACCACATCCATGCCATTGGCGCTGCCGCTTAGCACGTTTTCTTCCAGCTCCGGCTCTTTCATCAGCCAATGGGCCAAGCGCCGCAACAGCTCGCGCTGCGGCCCGCCGCCTTCAAAACCCCGGCTCCAGAGCCAGGCCTGATCCGAGGCCAGCAGCGCCAGCCGCCCCTGCCCCACCCGCGAAAGCTGCAATAATGGCCGCCCGTCCAGCCCCTCCAGCACGGTATTGCCTGCGGTCGGGGTCATCTCGACCATGCGCATCCAGCGGCCCCAGCTCGGGTCTTCGCCATTCAGCCCCTGGCCAACCAGCCCTTCCGTCACCGGATGCCGACGGCCAATTTCCGAAACCCGAGGCAAAAACCCGCGCTCCAGCACACGCCCCGTGGGCGCGGCGGGCAGGATATCGCGCAGGGGCGAGCGGTACAGGCTATCCGCACCGGCAAAAGCAGGCCCCGAAGCGATCAGCACCGCGCCGCCACCGCGCACATAATTGGCGACATTTTCGATATATATCTGCGGCAGCACCCCTTGCCTGCGGAAACGGTCAAAAATAATCAGATCAAAATCGCTGATTTTTTCGGTGAATAATTCCTGCGTCGGAAACGCGATCAGCGACATCTCCTCATAAGGCACCCCGTCTTGCTTTTCGGGCGAGCGCAGGATGGTGAAATGCACCAGATCAACCGCAGCATCGGCCTTGAGCAGATTGCGCCATGTGCGCTCCCCGGGATAAGGCTCGCCCGAGATCAGCAGCACCCGCAAGCGGTCCCGCACCCCGTTCACGCTTAGAATCGTCCGGTTATTCAGCCCCGTCAGCTCGCCTTCCATCTCCGGAGTGCGCACCTCCAGCAGGTTCACGCCGCTATGGGCAATGGTCAAATTAAGCGGCACATCGGTATTGAGCGGCAGGTCAATCACCTGCTCTGCCCCGCCATCAATGGTGGCAATCACCCGCACAATGCCCGTCGAATTCGGCGCCGCGCCCTTATCCTCGATCCGCAACACCAGCGATACCTCCTCGCCGACAATGCCAAAAGCCGGTGCCGATTTCACCGTGATCGAGCGATCCCAATCGCTGGCCTCGCCGGTCATTAGCTGATGCACCGGCGCAGCAGGAATAAGCGGCGTGCCCGCGTCATTCACCACCCCGTCGGTGATCAAAAACACCCCCGAAAGCCGATCCGCCGAGATCTGCCCCGAAGCCTCGCGCAGGGCCTCCAGCAGCAAGGTGCCATCCCGCCCCGCATCCCCGACGCGGCGGATAATCACCTCGGGCGGATTGGCCAGCCCCGCCAGCGCCGCCTCCAGCTCGGCCAATGCGCTGGCGGTTTGTTCGGGCCGCACCGTCAGGCTTTGCGAAGAGGTTTCATCCACCACAATCACCACCGCATCGCTTTGCGGTATCCGGTTTTCCTCGCGCCATAGCGGATTGGCCAGTGCCAGCAATAGCGCCCCCAAAGCCAGCACCCGCAGCGCCCAGCCCTGCAAGCCGCGCCATAGCGCCAGCGCCAGCAACAGCCCCGCCCCGACCGCCAGCGCAGCCAGCAGCCAGTAGGGCAGCATCGGGTCAAAGGCCAGGCTAAGCGTATTCATTGCCCCAACCTTTCCAGCAGCGCCGGAATATGGACCTGATCGGATTTATAATTGCCGGTCATCACATACATCATCAAATTCACCCCGAAGCGCTTGGCCAATTCCCGCTGCCGCTCGCCCCGCGCGCCGGTGCCAACCGGATACATCGGCCGTCCTTGCGGATTAAGCGCCCAAGCCGAAGCAAAATCATTCGAGCCGATCACCACCGGCGTCACCCCGTCATTCAGGTTGCGAAACGGCGCGCCCTCGATGGTGGTCAGGCTGCTCGGGGCTTCGACCCAAAGCTGGCCCTTGCTCCAGCGCCCCGGAAATACCTCCAGCAGATAAAAACTGCGGGTTAGCACATGGTCCGGCTCGATCGGGGCCAATGGCGGAATTTCGAGCTGCGCGGTCAGGCGACGCAGGGCTTCGCCATTGATCGAACCCGCAC
>WFUK01000175.1 GCA_015485015.1 Paracoccaceae bacterium
AGGCTGCTCGGGGGAAGTATTGGGGGAGGCGAAATTCCAGCAATCTTAAATAATGATTAAATACAAATACTTATGGAAATACATTGGCGGACAGACAGGGATTCGAACCCTGGAGACGGTTCCCCGCCTACACACTTTCCAGGCGTGCGCCTTCGACCACTCGGCCACCTGTCCTTGGAGCGCGTTCTACACGCATATGTCCAGGCAGATCAAGCCCTGAATGGGGGTTGGCGACACATATTGCCAAACTGGCAAAATTCCGGCCCATCGCTTTATTTATCCCCGCTTGCCGCCGGATGCAGCGCATGGCGCAAAGCCTCGCCGATTTCGCCTACATTGCGCAGGTTCACATCGTTTTGATTAAACGGAATTTCAATACCCTCATCCGCAAATCTTCGGGCAATTTCAAAGTTCAAATCCGAGCGCACCGACAGGGTTTTGTTGACATCCCGCAGGAATATCCGGACCACAAAATCCAGCGAACTGGCCCCGAAATTTACAAAAACCACCGAAGGCGCGGGGTAAAGCAGGGCCTGCGGATGCGCGCTGGCGATCTCCAGCAAAATATCCTTCACCTTTTCCGGATCGGTGCCATAAGCCACCCCCACATTCACCTTCAAACGGCCGGTAATATCCGGTGCGGTCCAGTTTTTCACCGAGCTTGCGATCAGGTCTGAATTCGGCACAATCACCGCGCAGCGATCAAAGGTGTCAATCAGGGTCGCGCGCACCGAGATTTTGCGCACAATGCCTTCCACCCCGCCCGCCTCGATCCAGTCGCCTTCTTTAATCGGGCGCTCGATCAGCAGGATAATACCCGACACAAAATTCGACACGATGTTTTGCAGGCCAAAACCAATCCCGACCGAAAGCGCACCGGCCACAATCGCAAGGCTCGAAAGATCCAGACCGGTGGCGGAAATCGCGGCCAGTGCCGCCAGAAATATGCCGACATAGCCAATCCCCGCCAGCATCGCGGTTTTGCCGCCGGTATCGATCTTTGTGCGGGGCAATACCGAGGTGCGCACGGTTTTTTGCACCAGCCGCGTCAGGGTATAGCCGATGCCGAAAACCAGAATGAATACCAAAAGGTCGGTCAGGGAAAAACGGCTTTGACCAATGGCAACGCCTGTATTCAGCCATTCCCACAGCAATTGCAGCTCGCTGCGGCTTGCGCCCCAGATCAGCGCCAATACCGGAATCGCGGCAAGAAGGATAAGAAACGCGACAAATATCGGGATCAGTCGTGCCTGATCCTGCCGAATACCCGCTTCGCTTTTGCCATCCACCCAGCGCTCCAGCAGCGCCCGAAACAGATCGAATATCACCAAAAGCGCGGCCAGGAATCCGATGGTGATGATGGTGGGAAAGGTCAAATACCGCCCCGCTGCATAATAGCCCAGCGCCGCCAGTATCGGCGCGGATAGCGAGGTTAAAAACAGGATTTGCGATAGGAATGCCGCAAAATTATGGGTGGCTGGCTCTGGCTCGCCCTCGGGCAGGTTCGGCTTTTGCCGGGTAATCCGCGCCAGCCGAAACAGCATCAGGCTCGCCACCAGCACCAGCGGGAAAAACAGCACCGCGCGGGTTTCGGGGGTGAAATTCTCTTGGGTTGCCATCGCGTCAAAAATCACGCCAATGGCAAATACCGCGCCCAAAATCAGGCTGATACGATAGCCCACACTGGGCTGGCTCACCCCGATCATATCTACCGGATTGTTTTTACTACCAAAAAGAGACCGCCCCAGCCAAGGGGCCGCGATCAGCGCAAAGGCGGCGACGGGCATGGCTTTCAGCACAGCCACCCCGCGCAAGCCCAGTATTTCGGCGGAATAGATGGCAAATATCAGCGCGCTCGCGCCAAGGCCGGGGGCGACCAGCCGGGATAGATTAACCAGCGCCAACTGCCAGTTTGATGCCGCATTTCCCGCCACCAATACCCGCGAGACAAAGCCCGAAAACCGCGCCCGCAGCCAAAACAGCATCCACAGCCCCAGCACCGCGATAAAAATCGCCAGCGGGGCTTTTCGGGTCAGGTTTTGCCGGCTGGTTTCGCTCTCGATATTGCGCTGCACCTCGCCCCACATTCGCGAGGCATAGGTGGTCACATCCCCGAGGGCCTTGCCCCATAAAGCGGGGTTTAGCGGGGTTGGGCCGCGCTCGATCAGCTGCTCGGAAAAGCGATCCCTGATCAGGGTGTTGATCTGGTTGATCAACCCGTCCAGCCGCTGAAACGCCTCTTGCGCCACCGACATCGGCACGCTGGCTTCGCTGATCTGGGAGATCAGCTCTTGTCGGCGGCTGGCCAGCTCGGGGGCTTCGGTCTGGCCATCTTCGGGGGGCGGGCCAAGCGCCTCTAGCTGGCTTTGCAGGGCCTGCACCCGCACGCGGGCCTCTTGCTCCACGGCGGCGGCCTCGGCGCGCTGCTCGACCAAGCTGGCGCGCAGATTTTCCAAGGCGGGGGTCGAGGCGAGCTTGGCCGCCAGAATTTCCTCGGCCCGCATCGCGCTTGCCGCCCATTGCTCGGGGGCGGCCACGCTTTCGCTTTGGGCCAGCGCCGAAAAGGCCAGCCCGAACACCGTCAAAAATACCAGAAAAAGAGACCGC
>WFUK01000176.1 GCA_015485015.1 Paracoccaceae bacterium
AAAACCTCAAAATGCACTTCCCGATTTTTCGCGGTATTCTCAAGCGCCAAGCGGGCGCGGTGAAGGCTGTGGATGGCATCAGCTTTGATGTATTTGAGGGCGAAACCCTTGGTTTGGTTGGCGAATCCGGTTGTGGGAAATCCACCGTCGGCCGCTGTGTGCTGCGATTATACGAGGTAACAGACGGCTCGATAGACATTAACGGCACCGATATTGCCACGCTTTCAGGGACCGAGCTGCGCGCCAAGCGCCCCGAGATGCAGATGATCTTTCAAGATCCGCAAGCCAGCCTCAATCCGCGCATGACCGTGGGTTCGATTATCTCCGAGCCGCTGGACGAGCATATGAAAATGACCCGCAACGAAAAACGCGCGCGGGTGGGCGAGCTGATGGATGCGGTTGGCCTTGCGCGGCGCTTTGCCGACCGCTACCCGCATGAGTTTTCCGGCGGTCAGCGCCAGCGCATCGGCATTGCGCGGGCCTTGGCGCTGAACCCGAAATTCATCGTATGTGACGAGCCGATTGCGGCGCTTGATGTGTCTATTCAGGCGCAAGTGGTGAATTTGCTGGAGGATTTGCAAGAGAAATTCGGGCTTACCTATCTTTTCATCAGCCATGATCTGTCGATGGTGCGCCACCTGGCCACCCGCGTGGCGGTGATGTATCTCGGGCGGTTGGTGGAGCTTGGGCCAGCGGAAACGCTTTATATGACGCCAAGGCACCCTTATACGCAGGCCTTGCTTTCCGCCGTGCCGCACCCTGATCCGGCGCAGGCGGGCAATATCGAGCGGATCATTCTGGAAGGCGATGTGCCCTCCCCCAGCAATCCGCCGCCGGGCTGCACCTTCAATACCCGCTGCCCGCGCGCCGAAGCGCGATGCGCAGAAGATTCCCCGAAATGGCGCGAAATTGGCGAGGGACACTTCGCCGCCTGCCATTTTGTAGAATAACCAAGCGTGGAACCAACCGCGCACAACAACAACCAACTGAGGAGAATATTATGAATTTCAAACATCTTATCGCCGCAACGCTCGGGGCAGGCCTGATGGCCAGCACCGCGATTGCGGGCGGCCACGCGGCGCAAGGCCGTGATGGCAATGTCAGCATTATCTACTGGCAGGCCGCTTCCATCCTGAATCCCTATCTTTCGGGCGGGACCAAAGACATCGACGCCGCATCACTGGTGATCGAGCCTCTGGCGCGCTATGACGAAAACGGCAGCATGGTGCCGATGATCGCCGCCGAAATTCCGACCGTGGCCAATGGCGGCGTATCCGAAGATCTGACCGCGATCACATGGACCCTGAAAGAAGGCCTGCTATGGTCTGATGGCACCGACGTGACCGCCAATGACGTGGTGTTTACCGCCAATTATTGCATGGACGAATCCGGTGGCTGTCAGCAGCTTGCCAAATTCGCCGATATTGAATCGGTTGAGGCGCTGGATGATCTCACCGTGCGCATCACCTTCACCAAGCCCAAGCCTTTCCCTTATGGCCCGCTGGTAGGCTCGACCACCCCGGTGCTGCAAGCTGCGCAATTTGCGAATTGCACGGGCGAAGCCGCCCCGACCTGCACCGAGGAAAACTTTAACCCGATCGGCACCGGCCCGTTTGTGGTTACCGAATTCCGCGCCAATGACACCATCACCATGGCAGCCAACACCAACTACCGCGAAGCGGGTAAGCCGGCCTTTGCCACGCTGACCTTCAAAGGCGGCGGGGATGCGGCATCGGCTGCGCGCTCGGTGCTGGAAACCGGCGAATTTGACTATGCATGGAACCTGCAAATCGCACCGGAAATTCTGGCCGATATGGAAGCCAAAGGCATGGGCACCGTGGTATCGGGCTTTGGTCCCTTGGTTGAGCGCCTGATGATCAACCTCACAGACCCTTCTCCCGATCTGGGCGAGGCTCGCTCCACCGTGGCCAACCCGCACCCGTTCATGTCCGATATCGCGGTGCGCCAAGCGCTGTCGATGGCGATTGATCGTCCGCTTCTGGTTGAAGTCGGCTATGGCAAAGCGGGTAACGTGACCTGTAACGTGCTGCCTTCGCCTGCCATTTATAACTCGCCAAATAATGCGGGCTGTGAAGTGCAAGACATCGCGGGCGCCAATGCGCTGCTCGACGAGGCTGGCTGGGTGCGTGGTGCTGACGGCATTCGCGCCAAAGACGGTGTGCGTCTCTCGATCCTGTATCAAACCTCGACCAACGCTGTGCGTCAGGATTTCCAAGCTCTGATCAAGCAGTGGTGGGCTGAAATCGGTGTAGAAACCGAGCTGAAAAACATCGACGCTGCGGTGTTCTTTGGTGGTGACCAATCTTCGCCGGATACTTTCCAAAAGCTGTTTGCGGATGTGGAAATGTATGCCAACACCTTTGATGGCACCGACCCTGAAGCCTATATGGGCAACTGGGCATGCTCCGAAATCCCGTCGCCGGATAACGCATGGCTCGGGGGCAACATGCCGCGTTTCTGTGATCCGGCTTATGATGCGCTAGTAGCTGAAATGTCCGGCACCGCCGACATTGAAGAGCGTGCGCGTCTTGCGATTGCGATGAACGACATGCTGATGCAGACCTACACCATCATTCCACTGGTTCACCGTGGCAATGTATCTGCCCGCGCCAACACTCTGGAAGGTGTGAAGCTCAATGTTTGGGATTCGCAGCTTTGGAACGTGGCTGACTGGTCCCGCGCCGAATAAACCGACATTGGCTGCTCCGCTCCGGCGGGGCAGCCTCCTTTTATTTTTGACTGATTTGCCGAGGCACTTATGCTCAATTTCACACTTCGTCGCCTGATGTTCACCATCCCGACGCTTTTGCTGATCAGTTTTATCATATTTCTGATTCTCGATCTGGCGCCAAATGACCCCACGGGCAACCTGCCCCTGACCATCCCGCCCGAGGTGCGCGAGAAAATTCGCGCCAGCCTTGGTCTGGATGCGCCGATGTATATCCGCTATCTGCTTTGGTGCCAGCAGTTCTTCATCAACGAACCGCTCAACCTGTTTAACGAATGGTTTGGCTGGTGCATCGGTGATTGCGAAGGCCGCCTCCGCGTTACCAGCTGGGCCACGCGCAGCCCCGTGGTGGACCTGATCGCCGAGCGCATGCCGCAAACGCTTTGGGTGGTGGGCATGTCTTATCTGGTCGGCATTCTGATCGCGGTGCCAATCGGGGTGATTTCGGCCTATAAGCAATATAGCTGGTTTGACCAGGCGGGCACATTTATCTCCATGATCGGCTTTTCGGTGCCGACATTTTTCACCGGCGTTTTGCTGATCGTGATCTTTTCGGTCTGGATGCCGAATGACAGTTTTTTCTGGCTGCCCTCGATCTATGATACCACGCTGGAGGTGGTCGATTGGTCGAGCTTTGGCCAACAGGTGCGGCAGATGATTATGCCGGTGATGGTGCTGGGGCTTTATAATGCCGCCCAGATCAGCCGCTTCATGCGGGCCTCGATGCTGGATAACCTGTCTCAGGATTATGTGCGCACCGCGCGGGCCAAGGGGCTGAAGGAAAAAACCGTGCTGCTGGTGCATGTGCTGCGCAATTCGATGATTCCGGTGGTGACCGTGATCGCGCTCGGCATTCCGCAGATATTCGGCGGTGCCATTATTACCGAGCAGATATTCAAGGTAAACGGCCTTGGGCAATTGCTGATCATCGGCATTCAGGGCGCAGATATCCCGCTGGTGCAAACCCTCACCTTCCTTTTTGCGGTGCTGATCGTGCTGTTTAACCTTGTGGCCGACGTGCTTTACGGCCTGCTAGATCCGAGGATTCGCTATGAATAGCGCTGTTGAAGAAATCGAAGATACCCGCAAATTCCGCTCGCTCTGGGGCGATGTCTGGGTGCAGTTTCGCAGCCATAAGGGCGCGATGCTGGGGATGGTTGTATTTGGCATCATCCTGTTTGGTGTTACCCTCGGGCCGTATATTTGGACCACCGATCCGCAATATCTCGATATCCGCGCCAAAAACACCTCAACGATTCTGAATTGTTTTTTAACCGGTGACCAGATTTTCCAGTGCTTCTCGGACCCCGGTTCGATCAAGTATTTTGATCCCAATGCCGAGACACTTACGCGGGTAAAGCTAAGCTGGGCCTATCCGCTGGGCACCGACCAATTGGGCCGCGATCAGCTGGCGCAGCTCCTGCAGGGCGGGCGGGTTTCGATGGCGGTGGGCATGGCGGCGATGCTGCTTTCCCTGGTGGTTGGCACGGTTGCGGGGGTATTGGCGGGCTATTTCCGCCGGCTGGACGGGCCGTTGATGCGGCTTACCGATCTGTTTCTGGCGCTGCCGCTCTTGCCGCTATTGCTGGTGATCATCATGCTGTTTCGCGATACCTTGCGCGGGTTGTTTGGCCCCGAAACCGGAATTTTCCTGCTGATTGTATTTGTGATCGGCATCACCAGCTGGATGCAAACCGCGCGGATTGTGCGCGGCGATGTGCTGGCGCTGAAAGAGCGCGAATTTATCTTGGCGGCCAATTCGATCGGCACGCCGGCCAAGCGGGTGATCTCGCGCCATATCATGCCCAATATCCTGTCCCCTATCATGGTATCGGCGACGCTGGGCATCGCCACCGCCATCATCACCGAAAGCGCATTATCCTTTCTCGGGCTGGGCTTTCCGTCCGATTTTCCCACATGGGGGCGGCTGCTCTTTGATGGCACCACCTATATCTCGCAATCTCCGGCGCGGGTAATCTGGCCCGGCTTGGCGATCTCGCTCACGGTGCTGAGTGTGAATTTCATCGGTGACGGGTTGCGCGACGCGCTGGACCCGCGCATCAGGGGCCGCTAAGCGCTGGCAATAAAAACCGGCTTAGCGCGAAAACCGCGCGGCCGCATAAATCTCGCTTGGCCCAAGCGCCTGAACAATCACCACATAGGTGCCGGCCTCGATATTTGGCACACGCAGCTCGATGGTTGCCTTCCCGTCCCAGCGGGCAAGGGTTTCCCACAGGTTCACCACATTAACATAGTTAATCGTCTGACCGGCATTTTCGCCGCGCTCGATCATCACCGTTTCGCCTGCAGAATAGCGGACAAGATATATTTCGGCTGCGCCCACGGGACCAAGCAACGCCGAAACACCGATCCGTAGATCGTTTCCGCTATTGTCGACGGTGAGCGCCACTTTATCGGGAGCATCCTCGAATTGCATGATTTGCCGCTGGATTTCATCCGCCCGAGAGCCAACCATATAATTCAACCCCTGCACCACCATTTGCGGGGTATAGACCGAGCGTTGTGCCCACTCGCGCGCATATAATCGCTGGCGGTCAGAAAATTCGGGCTTGGCAAATTTGTCTTTCCAGCCAAGGTAATCCCAATAATCCACATGCAGCGCCAGTGCGATGACATAATCATGGGTTGCCAGCTCCGCCAAAAGCCGGTCGGCGGGCGGGCAGGAGGAACAGCCTTGCGAGGTAAAAAGCTCAACCACCACAGGGCTTTCGGCCTGTGCGGATAAGGGCGCCAATAGTAGCGCCGCACCAAATAATATCTTTACCCTGAACATGCGAATCCTCGATCAATCATTAGGCCCAACCTAACTTCAAACCGCCCAATAGGCCATTCAACCCTTCGCGAGCGCCCGTGATGCTCACCCTACCCCGCGATGATCGACCACTCCACATAAAAAGGGCCACCGCCCTTGAATAACCTTAGTTTCTTAGGTGTCTTCTTGGTTCATTTTCTGCTGTCTCTCGAACTCGACGGGCGACAGCATCCCGTTTCTAGTGTGTTTACGTTTCGAGTTGTAGAACATTTCAATGTAGTCGAACACATCATGCCTTGCGTCTTCTCTGGTTTTGTATGTCCTGCGCCGGTTTGCGCCGCCAGACGGCCATCAGCAGGGCTTGCAAAACAAGGTCAGCGCCGTCATCTCCCCGCATATAGCTCAAGCCCGATGCTGCGCAGCACCTTGTTGGTGCCAAACGATTTGGTCAGATCCGTAATTTCAACAGCCGTATTCAGCACGCAGTTCCTCCGTTTGAATCAAGACCAACGATAGATATTGCCATTTGTCAGTAGCTATTGACATTTGCCTGCTTGTGGTGATGATAGGTAAAAACAGGAGAGACAATTGGCAGGGAAAAGCAAAGCCTACGCCCCGCATGTGATATTGTGGCAAAAGCTGATGGCGGGCGAGCGGGTAGAAAGCTTGGCAAAATCTCTCGGGGATTTCCTCGCGCAGACCATTTTTCGCGGCTCGGACCTTTCGATGGACACCGCCAAGCGCAAAGCTGATCTGGCGCTATTTATTGATTCGGTGGGGTTGAATGACATCACCGAAACGCTGGTATTCAGCGCCCCCTATTTCGACGCCGAGCGCAATCATCACACAAGCGGGCTGGATGGCATCGCCGCTCGCCTGCGTAGCGACACCGATCTTAAAGTCGAGGCGCATCACTTGAAGGCCAAATTCGCCAACAATGCCGAAACCCTGCTGCATGGCGATGACGCAGATTATCAGGCGTGGATTCTGGAGACCATCGAAGGGGTATGGAGGAGCTTTTCCACCGAATTCAGCCGGTTTTGGCGCAGCGAGCGCAGCGGTATTTTATATGAAGATGCGGTATTTGCAGGCCAGCCCTTGGCGGCCGAGCAGGTGCTCTCGCATCGGCTGAGCATGATCTGGGAAGACAGCCTGGGCTTTGCGGGGGTCGAAATGATTCGCCGCACGCTGAGCCTCGCCCATATCGCCGAAAGCGACCAGATAGAGAACGAAGCCTTGCGGGCAATATGCGAGGCGCGCGGGTTGGAGCTTGGTCGGCATCTGGTGGTTAATCGCGCTCGAATCGGAAATATTACACAGGTCAATGATCTGGCAAAACAAATCAATAAAGGGACAGCCTCATGAAAGTTGGCGACAAGCACTACCGCTCGATCTGGTTCAACAACGAAACCGGACGGGTGCAGATCATCGACCAGCGCTGGCTGCCCCATGAATTTCGGGTGGTTGATCTGGTCAGCCGCGCAGATTTTGCCGATTCGATCCGCGATATGTGGGTGCGGGGCGCGCCGCTGATCGGCGCCACCGCCGCCTTTGCAATGGCCGCCGAAATGGCACGAGACCCAACCGATGCCAATCTTGATGAGGCATGGGAAGAGCTAAACGCCACCCGCCCGACCGCGATCAACCTGCGCTGGGCGCTCAATACCATGCGGGATATGCTGCGACCAACCCCGATTGCCGAGCGCGCCGAAGCCGCGCATAAGCGCGCGCTGGAAATCAGCGACGAGGATGTGGAATGCAACCGCATGATCGGGGTGCATGGCCTTGAGATCATCCGCAAAATCGCCGCCAAAAAGGCCCCGGGCGAAGTGGTAAATATCCTTACCCATTGCAATGCGGGCTGGCTGGCCACGGTGGATTGGGGCACGGCGACCTCGCCGATGTATCACGCCCAGCTGGATGGTATTCCGATCCATATCTGGGTCGATGAAACCCGCCCGCGCAACCAAGGCGCGCTGCTTACCAGCTGGGAAATGAACAGCCACGGCATTCCGCATCATCTGATCGTGGATAACGCCGGTGGCCACCTGATGCAGCACGGACAAGTGGACCTTGTGATTGTCGGCACCGACCGCACCACAGCGCATGGCGATGTGTGTAACAAGATTGGCACCTACCTCAAGGCGCTGGCAGCGCATGATAACGGCGTGCCGTTTTATGTCGCCCTGCCTTCGCCGACCATTGACTGGACGGTGAAAGACGGTGTGGCCGAAATTCCGATCGAGGAGCGCGGCGGCGAAGAGATCACCCATGTGCAAG
>WFUK01000177.1 GCA_015485015.1 Paracoccaceae bacterium
CTGCGGGTGTCTCCATTGAAGATACTCCAGAAGGACCGAAATTTAGTTTGGGCTTAACTGCTGATCTGTCCAAATTAGAGGCCCTAGATTGATGTCCGTTCCAACACAAACCCGCGCTCATGGTGGGGTGAAACCCCACCCTACATTCGGGCACCAAAGGTGCGTGCAAAGCACACACCCTACATCCCGTAGGGTGGGGTTTTACCCCACCAATTTCGGAGCCGCCGCATGACCACCCACATCACCCTCTACGACACCACCCTGCGTGACGGCCAACAAACCCAAGGCGTGGATTTCTCTGCCGAGGACAAGACCCGCATTGCCCTCGCGCTTGATGCCCTCGGCATTGATTATATCGAAGGCGGCTGGCCGGGGGCCAACCCCACCGACTCCGAGTTTTTCGACAACGCCCCCAGCCTCAAATCCGCCACCTTTACCGCCTTTGGCATGACCAAGCGTGCGGGGCGCTCGGCCGCGAATGACGAGGTGCTGGCCGGCGTGGCCAATGCCAACACCCCCGCCATCTGCCTTGTTGGCAAAACCCATGATTTCCATGTCACTACCGCCCTTGGCATTGATCTTCCTGCCAATCTGGAAAACATCACCCAAAGCATCACCCACCTGCGCGGCCTTTCGCGCGAGGTGCTGTTTGATGCCGAGCATTTCTTTGACGGCTTCAAATCCAACCCCGAATACGCCCTTAAATGCTGCCTTGAGGCTTATCACGCCGGCGCCCGCTGGGTGGTGCTTTGCGATACCAATGGCGGCGCCCTGCCCGACGATATCAAAGCCGGTGTTCGCGCCATTATCAAGGCGGGCGTGCCGGGTGATCATATCGGCATCCACACCCATAACGATACCGAACACGCCGCCGCCAATACCCTGGCGGCAATTGATGCCGGTGCGCGGCAAATCCAGGGCACGCTCAATGGCCTTGGCGAGCGCTGCGGCAATGCCAATCTCGTCACCCTGATCCCGACGCTGCTGCTGAAAGAACCATATGCCAGCCGCTATGATATTGGCGTCACCAAGGCGCATCTTTCCGGCCTCACCAAGCTTTCACGGATGCTCGATGACATCCTCAACCGCGTGCCAAACCCGAGCGCGGCTTATGTGGGCGCGTCGGCCTTCACCCATAAGGCAGGTCTGCATGCCAGCGCCATCCTCAAGGACCCGACCACCTACGAGCATATTCCGCCCGAAACCGTCGGCAATGCCCGCCTTGTGCCGATGTCCAACCAAGCGGGGCAGAGCAATCTGCGGGCGCGGCTGAAAGATGCGGGCCTGATCGTGGCCAAGGGTGATCCGGCCCTGCTTGAAATCCTCAACCGTGTGAAGGCGCGCGAGGATAAGGGCTATGCTTACGATAGCGCGCAGGCCAGCTTTGAGCTGCTGGCCCGCGAGGTGCTGGGGCAGATGCCGCGCTTTTTCGAGGTCAAGCGCTACCGCGTAACTGTCGAGCGGCGCAAGAACAAGGCCGATAAATCCGTCACGCTTTCTGAAGCCGTGGTGGCGGTGAAGGTCGGCGGCGTGAAAAAACTCTCGGTTTCCGATAGCCTGGACGAACATGGCAAAGATAGCGGGCCGGTCAATGCGCTGGCCAAGGCGCTGGCCAAAGATCTCGGCCCCTATCAGGCGATTATCGACGATATGCGGCTGGTGGATTTTAAGGTCCGCATCACCAATGGCGGCACCGAGGCGGTGACGCGCGTGCTGATTGATAGCGAGGATAGCGCAGGCCAGCGCTGGTCCACCGTCGGGGTCTCGGCCAACATCGTAGACGCCTCCTTTCAGGCGCTGCTCGACGCCATTCGCTGGAAGCTGATCCGCGACGGGGCGACCGATGTCTGAAGCGTTTGACGCCTTCATGGAGCTATATTCCGGCCTACCGCGCGAGGGGCCGGGCAGTGTAAACAGCCTGCTCAACGTGCTGGAGATCGCCGACCCTCCGCCCTTGGGCCGCGTGCTGGATGCCGCTTGTGGCTCGGGTGCGGATAGCGAAACCCTGCTGCGCGCCCTGCCTGGGCTGGAGATTGTGGGAATTGACAAGCAGGAGGCCTTTATTTCGGCGGCCAAAGCACGGGGGCTAAAGGCGGATTTTCGGGTGGGGGATATGCTCTGGCCCGAAGGTGGTTTTGATCTGATCTGGTGCGCGGGCGCGGTTTATTTCTTCGGGTTGGAAACCGTGCTGGAAGCGTGGCGCGGTCATCTTTTTCCCCATGGCAAGGTGGCGTTTTCCGAGGTGGTTTGGCGCGGCCAGCCAAGCGCAGAGGCCCGTGATTTTTGGGCGGAAGCCTATCCGGCGATGGATACCGAAAGCGGCCTTCATACCCGCATCGAGGCCGCAGGCTTCAAGGTGATTTCAGCCGAGCCGCTGGGCCAAGCGGGCTGGAACGGGTATTATGACGGCCTGCGTAAAAACATCACCCGCCTAAAGGGGAAAAGCGCCGTGATGGATCGCGTGATCGCCGAAACCCAAGCCGAGATCGCGATCTATGAGGTGCATTTTGGCGAATATGATTATGTCGTCTATCTGGCGGAGCCTGCATGAGCTTTGACATTTGCGAAAAACTGGTGAAATCCGGTGATCCGGATCGCTTCCTTGCCGCGCAATCCGCCCCGCTGCAAAGCCGGCGCGCGCTGATGGCACTCTATGCGGTCAACCTCGAAATCGCCCGCGCGCCGTGGGCCAGCCCCGAGCCGCTGGTGGCGCAAATGCGGCTGCGCTGGTGGGCGGATGAAATCGGAAAAATCTATCGTGGAGAGCTGGTTAACAACCACGAGATATTGCCAGCGCTCCGCGAAACCATATTTGACCATAACCTGCCCCAAGCGCTATTCGAGGCGCTGATCGAGGCCCGACAAGCCGATATATACGCCGATCCCCCAACCAGTCGCGCCGCATTTGATACCTATATCGAGACCACCTCGGGCGGCGTGATGGAGCTGGCGGCGCGCATCCTTGGCGCGCCCGGGGCCGCCCTGCCCACGGTGCGGGATTTTGCGTATGGCGCGGGGGTGGCTAGCCTGTTGCGAGCGGTGCCGGCGCTCAAGGCGCGGGGGTATTCGCCGCTGCCGGAGGGGGGTGAGGCTATCATAACCACCGCGCAACGCCGCCTTGATCTGGCCCGCCAACAGCGCCGCAAAATTCCAAAATCGCTGGCCCCTGCCCTGCTTGCGGGCTGGCGGGCGGATACCACGTTGAAAGAAGCACAAAAGCGCCCCGAAAATATTGCTAAAGGCTTGCTGGAGGAATCCCCGGCATGGCGCAGGCTATCCTATCAGCTCCGCTTATGGTCTGGCCGCTGGTGAGCCATGCCTGCTTGGGCTATACCGTTTCGCGATCTTTTCCGCTCAGCGCAAACCATAAAAGCGCGCCGCCTGCCAAAGCCAGCAAGGGCAGCATCGCAAGGTTTACCGCTTGCCAGCCTTCTTGCGGGGTGCCACCCGAGCAATTCATCAAGCCACCCGAGCTAAGCGAAGCCACGGTAACCATGCCAAATACCAGAAAATCATTTAGCCCCTGCACCCGCCCGCGCTCCTCGGGGCGATGCGCCTCGGCCAGCATGGTTGTTGCGCCGATAAAGCCGAAATTCCAACCGATCCCGAGCAAGATAAGCACCCAGAAAAAATGCGTTAGCGTCACGCCGCTAAGGGCGACAATCCCCGCAGCCGCCAAGATCACAAGCCCCGTGGCAATCACCTTTCGAACGCCAAACCATGTGATGATATAGCCGGTGAAAAACGACGGCACATACATGGCCAGCACATGCGCCGACACCACATCGGCCGCATCGTTGGTTTGAAATCCGCAGCCGACCACCGCCAGCGGGGTCGAGGTCATGACCAAATTCATCAATGAATAGGAAACCATGCCGCTAATAATCGCCACGGCAACTTTGGGCGTGCGCAATAGCTGCCCGATGCTGCGGCCTCCGGATTTTCCGATTTCCCCCGGCTCGGGCTTTGGTATTTTGAGCGCCATAAACAAAAAGATACCAAATATATTCAGCGCAATCACCGCGAGATAAGCCCCCGCAAAAGGCACCGGTGCCAGCGCATCCTGGGTGAGCTTTACCAGCTGTGGTCCGATGATAGCGGCCAATAGCCCGCCCGCCATCACCCATGAAATCGCCTTTGGCGTAAATTCCGGCGAGGCGGTATCGGTTGCGGCAAACCGATAAAACCCCTGCGCCGACATATAAATACCGGTCAGAAATCCGCCAACCAAAAATAGCTGGAAAGACTGGATATAGAGCGCATAAACCTGAATGCCAGCGCTGAGCGCCCCCGCAACAACCCCCAGCATAAAGCCCGCGCGCCGGCCATATTTTTGCATAACCGTGGCCATAACCGGCGCGCTAAGCATGGAGCCAAGAATGATAAGCGAAATCGGCAAGGTCGCCAAGCAGGCATTGGGCGACAGGTATTGCCCCGCCAGCCCGCCAAGAATGAAGCTGATCGCCATCTGCGCGCCCAGCACCGCCTGTGCCGTAATCAAAACCACGAGGTTCCGCTTGGCCAGTGAATCATTTACCATATGTGTCATGGCCGGATTTGTATGCCTGCATATGCCGAATGGCCAGAGGCAAAATCGAAAACTGCAGCACAAGCCATGGATCGGGGCTTATTCCTCGCGCAGGGTTACCACAATCTTGCCCCCGGCTTGCCCGCTAGCGCTGCGGGCAAAAGCCTCCGATAGGCGCGCCAGCGGAAAGCTCGAATCAATAACCGCCCTGATTTTTCCGGCCTCGATCAGCTTGGTGATTTGCGCCAGCTCCGAACCACTCTCATGCATCCAGTGATAGATATAAACAACGCCATGCCGCGCCGCCCGTCGCCGGATTTTCCATTGGTTCAGCCGCGCCAGCCCGCCAACCAGTGCATTTCCACCTATGCGAGCCACCGTTTCGGGGTCCGGAATACCTTGAATGCTGACCAGCACGCCGCCCTTTTTTAAGGTCTGAAAAGACGCCTCATGCACATCCGAACCCAGCGTATCAAACACAATATCCATTTCCCGTGCGTGGTCTTCTATTCGCTGGTTGCGATAATCGATGATTTCATCCGCGCCGAGTGCCCGCAGGCTATCCACCCGCTTTTGGCTGGCGGTGGTGATCACATAAGCCCCCATCGCCTTGGCATATTGGATCGCAAAGCTCCCCACCCCGCCGCCGCCGGCATGAATAAGCACCCGCGAACCCGCCTTGATACCGGCCTTTTGCAAGGCTTGCAGGGTGGTAAGGCCCACCAGCGGAATTGTGGCCGCCTCGGAAAAGCTCATATTGGCCGGTTTGATGGCCACAGCCGAAGCGGGCAAACAGATATATTCCGCAAAGCTGCCCGTGGCTTTGAGCGGCGTGCGGAAATAAACATCGTCGTTAAGACAAACCCCCTCAACACCCGCGCCAAGGCCTTCAACCACCCCCGCGCCATCGCTGCCAAGGCGGAGCGGAAAACTCGCCTTTACCAAGGGCTTCAGGTCTCCCTTGGCCTGCTTCCAGTCAATCGGGTTTACGCTGGCCGCCATGATCCGCACCAAAACCTCGCCCTTGCGCGGCTCCGGCTTTGGCGGCTCGCCGATTTTGACATTTTCTAGCGGGCCATATGCGGTAATAAAGGCGGCTTTCATTCGGGTCTCCCTTTTTTAGCGGGATGCTGGGGCTTTGCCGCTGGCTTGTCCATTGAAATATTCATAGGGTCTGTCATGCTGCGGGCTTTCTGGAGGGTGGTTTGGACGAGGTTATTATCAAAAACGAAGCCGATGTGGCCAAAGGGGCGGCATGGCTGGCGGCGCAAGAGCCACGCTTTGCCCATGTGCTGAGCCTGACCGGCGCGCCGCCGACAAGGCTGCGCAAAGACGGGTTCGAAGCGCTGCTTTCCGCGATCGTATCGCAGCAAATATCCGTGGCGGCGGCGCGCGGGGTATGGGCCAAGCTGGAAGCGGCAGGGGCGGTCACGCCGGAGGCCATCACAGACTTGAGCGAAGAAGACCTGCGCGCGCTCGGGCTTTCGCGGCAAAAGGCGGGATATGCCAAGGCGCTGGCCGAGCGGGGCATTGATTTTGCAGCCTTGCGCCGCCAGCGCGCCGAGACGGTGGTGCTTGAATTAACCGCCGTAAAGGGGATCGGGGTCTGGACCGCCGAAATCTACGCCATGTTCAGCCTCGGGCGCGCCGATGTTTTTGCCGCTGGCGATTTGGCGCTACAGGAATCCGCCAAGATGCTTTTTGCGCTGGAGACCCGCCCCACCGATAAAGCCCTGCGCGAAATGGCCAAGGCATGGGCCCCGTGGAGATCCGTTGCGGCGCGGCTGCTTTGGGCCTATTATCATGTGATCAAGGATCGAGAAGGAATAAACTGAATGGCAGAACTAGACGGCCCGCGCCGCGCTCCGAAATCGGGCGAGGCTAAATATATGGTGGTGTTTGTGCATGGATACGGCGCGGATGGCAATGATCTGATCGGGCTGGCAGACCCATTGGCCGAGCATCTGCCCGACACGGTGTTTCATTCGCCCAACGCCCCCCAGCGCTGCACCGGCAATCCGATGGGCTATCAATGGTTTCCGATCCCGTGGCTCGATGGATCTAGCGAGGCCGAAGCCGCCGAGGGCTTGGCTGCGGCCAGCGCGCTGCTGAATGAATGGCTGGATGAAACCATGCTGGCCGAGGCGGTGGATAGCGCACACACTATACTGGCGGGCTTTTCCCAAGGCACGATGATGGCGCTGCATGTGGCCCCGCGCCGCGAGGAACCGATCGCGGGTATTGTCGGGTTTTCCGGGCGCTTGCTGGCCCCTGAAGCGCTGGAGATCGAGGCGGTAAGCCACATGCCCATTTTGCTGGTGCATGGCGATGCCGACGAGGTGGTGCCGCCACAATCCCTGCCCGAGGCCGCCGATGCGCTGACCAAAGTCGGGTTCGAGGTCTATACCCATATTTCCAAAGGCACGGGGCATGGCATTGCCGGTGACGGGCTTCAACTGGCGCTGCAATTCATCCGTCAGCAATTCGAGCTATGAGCGCGCTGGTCATTGGTGAGGATGGCCAAGCCCGCTGTGGTTGGAGCCTAGGCACGCCGGATTATACCGCCTATCACGACGAGGAATGGGGGGTTGCGGTATCGGCTGACATCCGGTTTTTTGAATGCCTGTGCCTTGAGAGCTTTCAATCAGGGCTAAGCTGGCGCACGATATTGGCCAAGCGGGACGGGTTTCGCGCCGCTTTTGCCGGATTTGATTTTGCAATTATCGCTGGCTTTGACGATGGCGATATTGCGCGCCTGCTGGCGGATAAGGCAATTGTGCGGCATCGCGGGAAAATAGTCGCCACGATCAATAACGCGCAGCGGGCGCTGGAAATGGTGGAAGCCGAAGGCTCTTTGGCGGCTTATTTTTGGCGCTTTGCGCTGGATCACCCACCCCAAAGCGGCATAGCACCCGAGGCCGCCACCCTTGCCAAAGACCTGAAAAAGCGCGGCTGGAAGTTTTTTGGCCCCACCACCGCCTATGC
>WFUK01000178.1 GCA_015485015.1 Paracoccaceae bacterium
ACATTGACGATTTCCGACATTCCCTATCCGTTTGTCAAAGAAACCCTGCGGCTATATGGTGGCGAGGGTTTGCGCGTTGGCGCAACGCAAGTGAAGCGCAGCCGGATTGCGCCGGATGATCAAAGCCTCGAAACCCGGGCGCAGCTTGAAGCCGAAATCGCCTCGTTAAAAGCCGAAATACAGCTGGCGCAGGAAAATACAGCGGCGGCGGGGCTGATTATTAATGCCGCCAATGCGCGCATAAAGCTGCTGGATTCAATTGGTGGCCAGCAAGCGCAGGGGGCCGCTTCAGCGCTGGAAACCGAAGTTATTTCGGTGGAAACTATTTCGGCGCTGATATCGCTGGTGGGCAGCGAAACCCTGACCGCCCTGCAAGACGCCCAAGCCGCGCGGATTGAAATTGCCGCGATTAACCGCGAAGCCGAGGCGCTAAGGCAAAAGCTGCAAACCGCCGAACACGATCTATCCCTACTCACCGAGCCTTCCGGCTGGCGTTATGTGGTGTCGTTTGATGTGGAGGCCGAGGCGGATGTGGCCGGCCTGTTGCAGCTAAGCTATGTGCATAATGATGGCGAGGTCGCGGGTTGGCTACCGGTCTATGATTTCCAGCTGGATACCGAATCCGAGGCCCTGACGATTGACCGGAAAATTTCGATCTGGCAATCCACGGGCGAGGATTGGGACCAAGCCCGCATTACGGTTTCAACCGCGATTCCCTTTACCGGTGCCAGTTTTGAAATCCCCTATTCCAACCTCGCCCGCTATCTGCCGCCCGCGCCGCCGCCCGCCCCTGTTTTGATGCGCAGCATGGAAAGCGCTGCGGATTCTGCGCTCGAAGTTGTGGTTGAATCCCCCGCGCAAATGGCCGCGCCCAGCTTTGCCATGCAGGGCATTACCGCCACCTATATCCTGCCCGAAGGCACGGTTATTTATGGCCCGTATGAAGGTTATGAGCCGTCATTGATCACCATAGACAGCACCCGTTTTGACGCGAGCATCACCGCCCGCGCCACCATGGGCAATGGCGAAACCGCCGCCTTTGTCATTGCCGAATTCACCAATGACAGCGGCGCGCCATTTTTGCCGGGCAGCGCCTCTTATTTCCGCGATGGCGCATTTGTGCGTGGTGGCGAATGGGGTGAGGAAATAGATCTGATCGCCGCCGGCGCGAGCGCTACGCTCGATTTTGGCAAGATCGACGGATTGATGGTCAATCGCTCCACGCTGCGGCGCGAAGATGGCGTCTCCGGCGTGCTGACCACCAGCAATGATCGGGTGGTGGAATATGCGCTGAATGTGGAGAATGTCGGCAGTCGCGCATGGGATGTGATTATCTATGACCGCGTTCCGGTATCCGAACAAGAGGACCTGCTGGTGGATTGGTCCGCACGGCCACGGCCAACGGATCTGGATGTTCAGGGTCGTCGCGGGGTGCTTGGCTGGGCGTTCCCGCTTGAAGGCGGGACCAGCAAGGCGATCAGGCTATCCTACGAGCTGCAATGGCCCGATGGCAACGAGCTGCAAATCCGGCCTTAAGGTTTTGTCTTGAACGGTTGGTTGGTTTTGCGCAGAGTAGGGCAAAACCAACCAACCACAGGGAAAACACCATGTCAGATTATCTAAAATCCACCCCCAACCGCGAAGGTTTTTTTGGCAATTATGGCGGCGCAATGCTGCCGCCACCGCTGGAGCCGCATTTTGCCGAAATCCGCGCCGCCTATGACAAGCTCAGCAAATCGGCTGATTTCCTGCACGAGCTGCGCTATATCCGCAAGCATTTTCAGGGCCGCCCAACGCCGATTTCCTATCTGAAAAACCTGTCGGAGCTGGCAGGCGGCGCGCAGATATATGCCAAGCGCGAGGATCTGAATCATACCGGCGCGCATAAGCTTAACCATTGTATGGCCGAGGGGCTTTTGGCCAAATTCATGGGTAAAACCAAGCTGATCGCCGAAACCGGCGCGGGTCAGCACGGGGTGGCGTTAGCCACGGCGGCGGCCTATTTCGGGCTGGAATGCGAAATCCATATGGGCGAGGTCGATATGGCCAAGGAAGCGCCAAACGTAACGCGGATGAAGCTTTTGGGTGCTACCGTGGTGCCGGTGGGCGAAGGGGCAAAAACCCTGAAAGAAGCGGTGGATAGCGCCTTTGGCAGCTATATCGGGCAGGCGGATCATGCGTTATTCGGCATTGGCTCGGTGGTTGGGCCGCATCCGTTTCCGATGATGGTACGGGATTTCCAAAAGGTTGTCGGCATGGAATCGCGCGAGCAATTTCTGGAGATGACAGGAGAATTGCCGGACATTGTGGCGGCTTGCGTTGGCGGTGGCTCCAACGCTATGGGGCTGTTTTCGGGCTTTATCAACGATGAAGACGTAGCCCTTTACGGGGTTGAGCCGATGGGGACATCCTCCAAGCTTGGCGACCACGCCGCAACGCTGACATATGGGGTAGACGGTGCCATTCACGGCTTTGCCACCAAGGTATTGCTCGACGAAAACGGCGAACCAGCGCCGGTAAATACGCTGGCTTCAGGGCTGGATTACCCCGGTGTTGGTCCCGAGCATGCGCATCTGCAAAGCACAGGCCGCGTGACCTATACCTCGGCGGATGACAAGGAATCGCTGAAGGCATTTTATGAGCTATCGCGGCGCGAGGGGATTATTCCGGCGCTGGAATCCGCCCATGCGCTGGCTTTTGCCATGCGGGAAGCCAAAAACCATGTCGGGAAATCAATCCTGATCAATCTTTCCGGCCGTGGCGATAAAGACATTGATTTTGTCACCGAAACTTACGGGTTTGGTGAATAGCACCACCACAAAACCGCGCTTTTCCCGCCTTGGGGAAAGCGCAAATCTTGCCAGTCTCTCTGGAAGTCCTGCCCGATACCGCTTATATCCTGTGAGAAACAGCGAAAGGTGGCTTATGAGCGACAGCAATTTTCCCGGATGGCATGGCACAACGATTATCGGGGTGCGCAAGGGCGGCAAAGTGGTGATCGCCGGAGACGGGCAGGTCAGCCTTGGCAATACCGTAATCAAAGGCTCAGCGCGCAAGGTGCGGCGGATTTCGCCGGGCGGGCATGATGTGATCTGCGGCTTTGCCGGCAGCACCGCCGATGCCTTTACGCTTTTGGAGCGGCTGGAGGCCAAGCTGGAGGCCTCTCCGGGGCAATTGGCGCGGGCGTCTGTGGAGCTGGCCAAGGATTGGCGCACTGATAAATACCTGAAAAACCTTGAAGCGATGCTGATTGTGACAGACGGGGCCGACCTGTTTATCATTACGGG
>WFUK01000179.1 GCA_015485015.1 Paracoccaceae bacterium
ATGAAAAAGCTGGATATCTGCATCATCGGGGCCAGCCATGTCGCGGCAATAGATTTGGCATGGCGGGAAATTGGCGATGCTTTCCCAGAGGTTAGCCTGAGAAGCATTGCCGGTGGCGGGAATTTCTATCAGGATTTTGTCGCTGATGAGGTGGCGGGGTTATTGCGGGTGTCTACCCCGCATATGCGGCGGATAATTGGCCTTGAGGGCAAAAACCGCACGCTGAATTTTGATGATTTTGATCTGGTGATTATCGTTGGCGGGCTCTCGTGGTGGACAGGGATTGACCGGCGTTTATATAGCCAGCAAGTGGTGGGGCAGGCTTTGGTCGAGCATCTGAAAGGGAGTTTGGCCTATCCTTTGGTGGAGGAAATCAGAAAGCTCTCGAAGGTGGATATCAAGATGACCCATGCGCCGTTTTTGGGCTCCAGAACGCCGGTGATTTCTCGTAGTCGGGTTTCTTATCTGGCCGATATCGAGCGGGCGAACCAGTTGCTTTTTGCCCCGATGGGGGTGGAGCTATTGCCGCAGCTGGAGGATTCGATGCTGGCGGGAATGGAGCAAAGCAAGGTTGATTATATGGTGGGCTACAGGCTGCGCACTCCGGTGCAGGAAGGCCTGCCGCCGCCCGAGGTTCTGGATGATTTGAACCATGTGAACAAGGCCTACGGGGCTTTGCTGCTGGTGGATATTCTTGCGGATTACGGCTTTGCCCTGCCAAGCGGATTTAGTGGAATGCCTTTGCCCGATGGGCATTTGTCACTCGAAGAGAAGCTGGAAAGCGGGCAGGCCTGATAAAGCCGGTATTTGTCTCGTTTTGCGCCGGTATAAAAGTTTGCCAAGCTGCCAGAATATGATATACCCGCACAGATTTTATCGGGGTGAAAACAAGCATGCGAAGTTTGTTTTCCGTCGGAAAGCCTCGCGAGCGCAGGGCCGGGTTTTTATCCCCCTGCATCTGAATACAGGCATAGCGATGTATGGATAATGTCGGCTGTCTGTTGGACCGAATTTGGAGATATTGATGAGCAACCCCTATTCAGAACTTCCTGCAACCGCCTTTTGGAAAACCGCTGTGGCGGATCGGGAAATGCTGGAAATCAGCGATCTGTGGACCCCGAAATTCCCGATCCATAAAAACAATCAGGTTGCCACTTTCGGCTCGTGTTTTGCCCAGCATTTTGGCCGTCGTTTGCGCGAGCGGCATTTTAAGTGGATGGATGGAGAGCCGGCGCCCGAAGCCTTTGGGGATGAGGATAAGCGCAAGTTCGGATACCAGCTTTTTTCCGCAAGAACCGGAAATATTTACACGACTTCCTTGCTGAAACAATGGGTTTCCTGGGCGGTGGGCGAGCGTATGCCACCCGAAGAGGTCTGGGAAAAAGACGGGCGGTTTTATGATCCGTTTCGGCCCACGATCGAGCCTGGTGGCTTTGCTACGGCGGGGGAGGTGGTGCGGTCGCGCGATGTTACCATTGATGCGCTGCGCAGCCTGATTGAAAACACCGACCTTTTTGTGTTTACGCTGGGGCTGACAGAATCCTGGTTTAATGCGCGGCAAAATTATGAATACCCGTTATGTCCGGGCACAGCCGCAGGGGATTTTGACCCGAAAATACACCGGTTTGAAGCGCAAAGCTTTGAAACGGTGAATAAAAATCTGCAAGACGCAATGGCGATGATCCACGCCGCCAATGATCAGGCGAGGTTTTTGCTTACGGTCTCGCCCGTGCCGCTGACCGCTACAAATACCGGCAAGCATGTGTTGGTGGCCACCAGCGCTTCCAAGGCGATTTTGCGGGCGGTGGCCGAAACGGCGGCCACCGATTACCAGTTTGTGGATTATTTCCCTTCTTATGAAATCATTAACAGCCCCCCCTTTAAGGGCGCGTTTTTCAAGCCAAACCTGCGCAGCGTCAGCGATGATGGTGTCGATTTCGTAATGGGAAGTTTTTTCAAGGCCATTGGCGCGGAAGACATGGCGGATGAGCCAATAAAAGACGAGCCGCCAGTGAAGCTGAACAAGGCGCGCGCTGCCGTGCTGGCCCGAAAAGAAGAGCTGGATGCGCTTATCTGCGAAGAGGAGCTGTTGGCGGCATTCGGGCCGGATGGGCATGGGGATGAGTAAATTCAATATTTGCCTGATCGGCACCAGCCATACCGCCTGTTTTCGCACAGGTTGGCGGAATGTCTTGGCTGACTACCCCGATGTCTCGATTTCGTTTTACCCCTATCCGGGGGCGGATTATTTTCATGAGTTTCGCGCCGATCCGGAAGCCGGCATTCTGCGCATGGAAAATGAGAATGTGCGAAAACATTATGAAAAAATATCCGGGCATGGCGGAGAGATCGACCTCGCCCGCTTTGATCTTTGCCTGATTGTGGGCGAAATCATCTGGTGGAACGGCTATGATCGCCGCCGCTTTTCCGAGCAGGTTGGCCATGCGGCGCTATTCGCCTTTATTCGCGAAACCCGCAGCTACAAGCTGTTTCATGAAATCCGTAAAGCATCGGCGCTGGAGGTGTTTATTTCCCATATTCCGTTCACCTCAAGCCGGCGGCCAAGCCTGAGGCGCAATGTGGGCAGCTATCTGGCCGAGGTGGATTTGGTGAACGAGGGTTTGCTGAAATCACAAAATGCGCGGCTTTTGCAGCAACCTGAGCCAACAATTCACACTAGCGGTCTATGCACCAAGCTGGAATATGCGGTGGGCCGCAGGGTCAAAAACCCTGACGATACCACTTCTGGAAGGCCGAGCGTGCTGGATGATCTTTGGCATATGAACGAGCGATTTGGCGAGGTGCAACTCCGGGAAATTCTTGAAGCAAAGGACATTCCGCCGCGCGCGGAAAGCTGAAAAATATGGGGCGGGAGGGGATCAGGCCTGTCATTATCATCGCCTCGGATTTTCGCAAAGCGATCATTGATTAAATCTGGCGGAACTATTGAAATCCGAAAAATACTTGCCAACTAGTCAAAGTATGCTATAGCCCCCAGAAGATTTACCGGAGGCCATGCCTTACGGCGGAATTTTGTTTTCTAATGGAAGATTTGGCAGTTGCGCTAATGACCCATTCTAACCCGAGCGATCTTTCGCTCACCTTAAAAAAGGATGAAACCATGAGCGACATTTCAGATCGCCTGAAAAAAATCGTTGTCGAGCACCTGAGCGTGGAAGAAGACAAAGTTGTTGAAGGCGCGTCCTTCATTGATGATCTTGGCGCGGATAGCCTTGATACGGTTGAGCTGGTAATGGCTTTTGAAGAAGAATTCGGCCTCGAAATTCCTGATGACGCCGCCGAAAACATCCAGTCTTTTGGCGACGCGGTAAACTACATCACCAAAAACTCCTGATATTTCGGGATTTTTGTGTTAAAACAGCATCCAGCGCGGCTGGGTGCTGTTTTTTTATGGGGGACAGGTTTTGAAACTGAAATCAATCATCGGCGCTGCGGCGCTTTCCATGGCGATCGGCTCTGGCGCGCAGGCGCAATTTATGACCGCAGCCGAGGTGCGGCCGATTCTGGATGCCACGCAAGGAAGCTGGGTGGCGGTTCGGGTGTTTGACGGGCAGGATTTGCTATATTTCACCCATCTTTTATCCTTTCGCTGCGGGCTGGACGCGGTGTTTTACGGGCTGAATGGCGAACCCGCGCGCGAGCGTTTGCCGATGGAGCCATGCTATGAAGGCACCGCTTCGCCTAGCGCGATGGATCCGGTGAATTATCCGCCCTATACCGCTTTTCCGGTTGGCTCGGTGCATTCGGTTACGATTTTGATGAAATACGATGATGGCGGCAAAACCGAAGCCACCTTTCAGCGCGCACAGATCCAGATTCAATAGCGCGGAATCCCTTGCCCTTGGGCGCAGGCATGGGGTAAACCTGTGAGAATGAAATTTAGCGGGGGCGAAAATATGCGTCGAGTTGTGGTTACCGGATTAGGGATGGTTTCGCCGTTGGCGGACGGGGTAGAGGCCACATGGAGCCGCCTGCTGGACGGGCAATCCGGCGCCGGGCCGATCACCCGATTTGATACCGAGCTGCACAAAACCAGCTATGCCTGCGAAGTGCCTTTTGGTGATGGCTCGGATGGCACATTTAACCCCGACACCTATATGGAACCCAAAGATCAGCGCAAGGTCGATACCTTCATCCTGTTTGCCATGGCGGCCGCGCAGCAAGCGGTAGAGGATTCTGGCTGGCTCCCCGAAGACGACGAATCACGCGAGCGCACCGGCGTTATGATCGGCTCGGGTATTGGCGGCCTGGCGCTGATTGAAAAAACCACCCTGATGGTGGCGGAAAAAGGCCCGCGTCGAGTATCGCCTTTCTTCATTCCGGGTTCATTGATCAATCTTTGCTCGGGGCAGGTTTCGATCCGCTATGGCTTTAAGGGGCCAAATCATGCGGTAGTAACGGCCTGTTCCACCGGTGCCCATGCTATTGGCGATGCGGCGCGGCTGATTATGATGGATGATGCCGATGTAATGATCGCGGGCGGGGCCGAGGCGGCGATTTGCGGCATTGGTATTGCCGGCTTTAACGCCGCCAAGGCGCTTTCAACCAAGCGCGCCGATGAGCCTACCAAAGCCAGCCGACCCTATGATCAGGATCGCGACGGATTTGTGATGGGCGAGGGCGCGGGCGTTGTGGTGCTGGAAGAGCTGGAGCATGCCAAGGCGCGCGGTGCCACGATTTATGCCGAGGTGGTTGGCTATGGGCTTTCGGGTGATGCTTTCCATATCACCGCCCCTGCGGCCGATGGCGATGGCGGTTTCCGCTCGATGAAAGCCGCGTTAAAGCGGGCCGGACTGAAGCCGTCAGACATCGATTATGTTAACGCGCACGGCACTTCGACCATGGCTGATGTGATCGAGCTGGCGGCGGTAGAGCGGCTGCTTGGGCCGGATAGCAAGGCGACGATGTCGTCCACCAAATCTTCGATCGGGCATTTGCTTGGCGCGGCGGGCGCGGTAGAGGCGATTTTTTCCATTCTGGCGATTCGCGATCAAATCGCACCACCGACGATCAATCTGGATGATCCGGTGGAAAGCGGGCTGGATCTGGCGCCCAATAAGGCGGTGAAGCGCAAAATCGACGTGGCGCTGAGCAATTCATTCGGCTTTGGCGGCACCAATGCTTCGGTTCTTTTCAAGCGATTGGATAGCTAAATGGGCAAGTCTCTGGCGGCAAACACATTGATGTTTATCATTATCGGTCTGGTCGGGTTTGGCGCGGTTCTGAGCTGGGGCAAGGCCCAATTCAGCGCGCCCGGCCCCATGGTGCAGGCGATGTGCTTTAAAGTCCCGTCAGGGTCCAATTTTCGCAAGGTCAGCGAAGGCCTGGCCGAGCTTGGCGCGATCAATACCCCATGGATTTTCCGCATCGGGGTGCGCAATAGCGGCAAATCGGCG
>WFUK01000180.1 GCA_015485015.1 Paracoccaceae bacterium
ATCCTGATTTCCGGCGGCGGCTCCAATATGGAAGCCCTGCTGCGGGATATGGCGCCGGACCACCCTGCCGAGCCGGTATTGGTGGCGTCCAACAATCCCGATGCCGGTGGCTTGGCCAAGGCCGCCGCAGCGGGCATTACCACCGCCAGCGTCGATCATCGCCCTTACGGCAAAGACCGCGCCGCATTCGAGGCCGAGCTGAACCGCCACCTAAAAGCCGCTGCGCCCGATATTATTTGCCTCGCCGGATTTATGCGTATCCTGACGCCGGAATTCATCGATGGCTGGGCCGGAAAAATGCTCAATATCCACCCCTCGATCCTGCCGCTTTTTCGCGGCTTACACACCCATAAGCGGGCCTTGGAGGCGGGCATGGCTGTGCATGGCTGCACCGTGCATGAGGTGACGGGGGAGCTGGATGGCGGGCCAATATTAGGACAAGCGGTGTTGCCGGTTTTGCCAAAGGATACCTCCGAAAGCCTCGCCGAGCGCTTGCTGCCGCTGGAGCATCGGCTTTATCCGGCGGTGCTGCGGCGCTTTGCGGCGGGGGATCGCCGCAAGCTTTTGCATTTTCCGCCAGCAGAGTAACCCGCGGGCCGCTAGCGATAGCCGCGCAGATACATCCATTCAAACATGCGCTTGGCCCAATGCCCCATTTTGAACGACGGGAAAAACAGCGTGCGCTTGGTGTTGCGAAATACCACAATGCCGGTATCCAGCGTATCGACAATGCAGATCAGCTCGGATTTGAAATCATGGCTCGGGGCTGCGCCCTTCACCTCCTCCACGATATTGGCCACCGCCGCCACCGCCTGCAAATCCGCCTGATGCGCCTGCTTGGCCAGCCATTCCGGCCCGGGGAAAGAGCCGGTATCACCCACCACATAGGTCTGCGCCCAGCCCGCCACACGGCATTTTTCGTCGGCCTGCACAAAGCCGCCCGCCGAGCGCGGCAGCTCGGTATTGTCCAGCCAAAGCGGCCCCGTCAGGCCCGGCATCATCAGCACGAGGTCTGCCGGAATTTCCTCGCGCTCGGTCACCACCTTATGGGCCTCGATGCGAATGGGCTTGGCCCCGAGATGGGTGGCAATATTGCGCTTTTTCATCTTGGCCAGCAGGCCGGATACCGCCTTTTTGCCCAGCCGGATGCCCGGGGTTTCGGAACCGTTGAAAAACACGATATTGAATTTATCCCGCCGCCCTTCTTTGCGCAGCATGGTTTCAATGCCAAACATGAATTCAAACATCGGACCACCGCGCACGGCCTTTGGCTCTTTGGGATTGGTGCCGAATCCAACGGCGATGGTGCCGCCCTCCATGGCTTTTAGGCGGTCATGAATTTGCTGCCCCATGGCCGAGCCTTGGCACGGGATAATCGCGTGTTCCTTAATGCCCGGCAGCTTTTGGATATAGCGCCCGCCGGTGGCGATAATCAGGAAATCATTGCTCAAACTGCCGGTATCGGTTTCAACCACCCGCCCGCCATCCGAAACGCCGGTCACCGAACCTTGGTGCCATTTTACCTTTTGGCGGGCAAAGAAATTGCCAAGATCCACCTCGATATCGGAAGCCTTGCGCAGCCCCGAGGGCATCCAGATCAGGCTCGGCAGGTAGGTCAGCCGGTTATGCGGCGAGACCACGGTGATCTCGGCGGCAATGCCGGATTTACGGATTTGTTTGATCGCGGTGAGCGCGCCAAAGCCACTGCCTAGAATGACGATATGGGTCATATTCTCTCCTTTTGCGGCACCGGGCACGCTCGAAATTTCATAGGTCCTAGGTAAGCCACAAGGCGCAAATTTCACCGTGGCAACTTGCCCCATCGGGCATTGCACAAAGGGGTGATCCCAGCTTAACATATCAGAAACAAATGCACTAGGAACCAGCCGATGAAATTCATACTTCGCAGCGAAGCCCGACCGACCGAGCGGCGCACGCCCCTGACCCCGAAAAATGCCAAGGCCCTGATGGCGGCCGGTTTTACGATTGATGTGGAATGCAGCGCTAACCGTATTTTCCCCGATCAGGCCTATGCGGAGGCGGGCTGCACAATTATTCCGGCAGGCTCATGGACGCAGGCACCGGCAGAAACCACCATTCTGGGCCTGAAGGAGCTGCCGGAAATGCCGGAAAGCCTGCCAAACCCGTTCATCCATTTCGCCCATATATATAAGGCGCAAAACGGCTGGAAAGACGAGATCGCCCGCTTTAGGCGCGGCGGCGGGTGGCTATATGATATTGAATATCTGACGGTCAACAACCGGCGCGTGGCGGCCTTTGGCTATTGGGCCGGCTGGATGGGGGCGGCGCTGGCAGCATGGCGGCAGCTGGCGAGCGGGCTTGGCGAGGCTGGTCCCGAAGCCGGTGTTTCCAGCTTTGAAAGCCGTGCGGAGGTAGAGACTATACTGCAAAAACTGGCTGCAAACAGCCCTGAAAAAACCGCTGTAGTGATCGGGGCCAAGGGGCGCTCTGGCAGCGGCGCGGTCGAGGCGCTGAAGCTGGCAGGCTATGCGGTGACCGAATGGGATATCGAGGAAACACGAAATCTTGATCGCGAGGCGCTGCTCTCGCATGATCTTTTGGTGAATTGTGTGCTGATGACCGGCCCGGGGCTGGTGCTGCTGCGCCCCGAGGATCTCGGCGCGGGCAAGCTGCGGATGATCTCGGATGTTTCCTGTGATCCGTTTTCCGATTTTAACCCGCTGCCGATCTATAGCGCGCCCAGCCCGTGGGAAGCGCCGTTTGAAACCTTGGCGGGCGGGGTGGAGATCACCTCGATTGACAACCTCCCTTCTCTCTTGCCGCTTGAAGCCTCAACCGATTTCTCGGACCAGCTATTGCCGACTTTGCTGGCCTATCCCGATGGTGCCGCATGGCTGGCCGCCCGCGAGAGCTTTGAAGCGGCGGTGAAACGCGCCGATGGCTGATCCGGTTTCGAGCATTCGCAATCTTGGTCCGGCCTCGGATGCGGGGTTTAAGCGCGCGGGCATCACAAGTGCTGAGCAACTGCGCGAAATCGGGGCGGATGCGGCCTACGCAAAGCTACTCGCCGCTGGCTCCCAACCCCATTTCATTGGCTATTATGCGCTGGTAATGGGGCTGCAAGGGCGGCCGTGGAATGATTGCCAAGGGGCGGAAAAGGCAGCGCTGCGTAAGC
>WFUK01000181.1 GCA_015485015.1 Paracoccaceae bacterium
CTTCACATATAATAAAGGCCGCACCATGCAGGCGCGGCCTTTTGCGTTTTATAGCGTTTCGACTTTTTAAGCAGCGGCAAACAAGCGCGGCGAAAACAGCCCGCTGTCTTTATACCGGCGCAGGGTTTTGGCACCGGCCAGAATGGCAAGATCTACCAGCGGCTCCAGCAAAATAACCAGCATATAGGCCGCGCCAAAAGAAGCGACAGAGGCAAGGTTTTCGCCCCCGAAGCCTTGGCCATAAAACGCCCAAAAACCCACCCAGCTCACAATCCCCGCCTGAAAACTGGCGGAAAGCTTAAGCGCCTGCATATAGGTAATGTCCGTATAGGCCGTGCCTTTCGGGATAATCCGCGCGGCCAGCAGGCTCATGACATAGAGCGGCACCAGCAGCGTAGTAACGTTGATTCCGTATTGCGGCAGATCTGTCGGAGCAAAAAACAACCCTTGCAGCAAGAGACCAGCGGCGAGGCCGATCATGGCAGGCGCACGCCCAAATAGCAAAAACACCGTGGAACCCAGAATCAGGTGAACTTCGGAAATTCCAACTGGATGATGCGGCAATACCTGAAAAAAACCAAATACAACAGCCGTGCTGATAAGGCTGCGAGTGGCCAGCGAGGCAAGGCCGCTATGCTTGAGGCTATCCACGGAAAGCTTGGCGGTTAGCCCCAAAGCCCCTGCGGCGGTTGCCGCTCCAAGAGCCATTTTAGCGCCTTCTACAACGCCCGGTTCGATATGCATGATATATCCTTTAGCTTGGCGCACGACCCCGTGCGCATTTGAGATATGCACGCGGGAACGAATGGCAAAGCCATAGGAACCGCCCGCCGCAGTGCCGTTTTACCCATCTGGCCGGTCTCCGGGCTTATGCGTTGGCTTTCACCGGGCGGGCCGCCTTCCCGTGCAGGCTGCACAGTGGCGCGTGGCCAGCTTTTACACATCTACCGTTGCGGGGGCAGCGTCGGCATTGCCTTACAGGCGCACCGATCTTCCCGTTTCACCTGAGCGGGCATCCCGAACAGGCACCAAGTGGATGGCTAGGGTTAAGGTAGGGGGAAGGTTGTGTCAAGCGCCGCCGAGCGCAGCGAGGCCACGGCCCAAACGTCCACGCTTTGTTGCGCAGCAACAAGGCTTGGGCGGAGGGCACCACACCCGGGCCGGATACTTACAACCTCTCCCACAGGGCGCAGACCTGCAAGCCGTGTATACCAACGGGGATTGAGACGGAATATCAGGGGTTTGGATTAAGCGAATAAGGGCTTTCTATATTCAAGCGATTCAAGCGCCCGAGCTACACATGTAAGATGGGGAGGTATTTTCAACCACCGCTCGTAAGGCGCTAACTTATATTGTGAAATAACGTATAGGCAGCAAAGCTAAAAGGTAACGCAATCCACTGGCGGCATGGGCTTTATGGGGCATTCCCTAGGCGTGGCTGTCAATCAGGGCTTCCAGCCGCTCGATGCTTTTTTCCAAACTGGCGGTCACCACGCCGTTTTTGGCAAACAAATCCTCCACCGGCTCGGGCCGGTTGTTCATTTCAGCCGTCATCGCCGCCAGCTTGGCTTCGCTTTCCCGCAGCCGCGCCTCCAGCGATCTCATCGCGCTTTCGCTTAGCTGCAAGCTGGTTTCTGTTTCTTTGGTCCGATCAGCCAGCATCAGGCCCGCCATCAAAAGCATGCGCGATTCCGGCACACGCCCGATGGCTTCTTCCAGCCGCGCCGCCTCCATAGCCAGCATATCCGCCGCAGCTTTAAGGCTGGCTTCTTCGCCGGGATCACAAGCAAGGGTGAAGTTCCGCCCCCCGATTTCAAGCACGATTTCAGGCATTGGCTTCGGCCTCCATCAAGGGTTTCAGATGGGCGAGCAGCGTATCCAGCTCCGCCAGATCCGCCTTGCGCTTTTGCTTCAGCTCATCCAGTTCGGCGCGCAAGTCCAGTATTTCCTTCGCATCGCGGCGGCCCTGCCGAAACAGGGATTCGGCAACCGCCTCCAGCCGCGCAGCCAGTTTTTCAATATCGTCCATTCCCACTCCCTCAGCCCGAATCGCCATAGACCGTTATAATAGCGCGATTTTCAGAATATACCGCCCCTTAATGCGATTTTGCATTTAGCAAGCGCTTGACGGCCCCTAACGGCCTGATAACAAGGCTACACCTAATTGCAAACCGGAGATTCCCCGTGGAAATAGCAGATATCAAAGCCCGCCATCCCGACCATTTCGCCAAGGCGACCGCGCTGCGCATGCTGGCGGTGGATGCGGTGCAAGCCGCCAATTCCGGCCATCCCGGCATGCCGATGGGCATGGCCGATGTGGCCACGGTGCTATTCTCCAACCACCTGAAATTTGATGCCAGCCAGCCCCACTGGCCGGATCGCGACCGCTTTGTGCTATCGGCGGGCCATGGCTCGATGCTGATCTACGGGCTGCTGCACCTCACGGGCTATGCGCAAATGACAATGGAGGAAATCAGAAATTTCCGGCAAAAAGGCGCGCGCACGGCGGGGCATCCGGAATATGGCCATGCCGAGGGGATCGAAACCACCACCGGTCCCTTGGGTGCCGGCCTTGCCACCGCTGTTGGCATGGCCATGGGCGAGGCCTCGATGCAGGCGCGCTACGGCAAGAAAATCGTCGATCACCACACCTATGTCATTGCCGGTGATGGCTGCCTGATGGAGGGCATCTCGCAAGAGGCCATCGCGCTGGCGGGCATGCAGCGGCTGGGCAAGCTGATTGTGCTTTGGGATGATAACGGCATCACGATTGACGGCGCGGTTTCGCTCTCGGATACCACCGACCAGATGAGCCGTTTTGAAGCCTCGGGCTGGAGCGTTTTTTCCTGTGACGGCCATGACCCGGCCGCAATTGACCGCGCCATCACCCAAGCCAAGCAATCCCCCCTGCCCTCGCTGATTGATTGCAAAACCCATATCGGCTTTGGTTCGCCAAGCAAGCAAGACACCTCGGCGGCCCATGGCGCGCCGATGGGAGAGGACGAAATCAAAAAGATCCGCGCCGCCTTTAGCTGGTCCCACCCCGCCTTTGAAATCCCCGCTGACGTGCTTTCAGATTGGCGAAACGTAGGCGCGCGCGGCCAGAGCGAGCTTGCCGCATGGGAGGCGCGCAAGGCCGCGCTATCGGCCTCCCGCCAAGCGGAGTTTGACCGGATCATCGCAGGCGACCCGCCCAAGCGCCTACCCGCCGCCATCAAAGCCCTTAAAAAGCAGATCTCGGCAGAAGCCCCCAAAATGGCCACCCGCAAATCTTCCGAGGCAGTGCTGAAAGTCATCAATAAGGTCATGCCCGAAACCATCGGCGGCTCGGCCGATCTCACCGGCTCCAACAACACCTATACCGAGGGTCTCGAGGTGTTTGACGAGCAGAACCGCAAGGGCCGCTATATCAATTACGGCATCCGCGAGCATGGCATGGCAGCCGCGATGAACGGCCTCGCCCTGCATGGCGGCTGCGCCCCTTATGGCGGCACGTTTATGGTCTTTTCCGACTATATGCGCGGCGCGATGCGGCTATCCTCCCTGATGGGGCTTCGTGTGCCTTATGTGCTGACCCATGATAGCATCGGCCTTGGCGAAGACGGCCCGACCCACCAGCCGGTCGAGCATCTGGCGATGATGCGCGCCACCCCGAACCTCAACGTTTTCCGCCCTGCCGATACGGTCGAAACCGCCGAGGCATGGGAAATAGCGATGAGCAGCAAAACCACGCCCTCGGCGCTGGCGCTCACCCGCCAAACCCTGCCCACGGTGCGGCTGGCGCATAAAACCAAAAACCTCACGGCAGAGGGCGCTTATGTGCTGAAGGATGCCACCGGCAAGCGCCGCGTGATCCTGATGGCCACCGGCTCAGAGGTCGAAATCGTGCTGAAGGCCCGCGATATCCTTGAGGCCAAAGGCATCGGCACCCGCGTGATCTCCATGCCGTGTTGGGAGCTGTTTGCGGCCCAGCCCGAGGCTTACCGCAAGCGGGTATTGCCTGCCGGTCCGGTGCGTGTGGCGGTGGAGGCCGGAGGGCGGCTTGGCTGGGATCGCTGGCTTTGTGGCGAGCGCGGCAAGCATAATAAAGCCGCGTTTGTGGGCATGGAGGGCTTTGGGGCTTCCGCGCCGATTGACGAGCTTTACGAAATGTTTGGCATTACCGCCGAGAATGTCGCGGCGCAGGCCGAGGCTTTGCTGTAGTTTAACATTAAACCATGTCCTTCGCCTATTGAAATATGCGAAGGGCTGCGCCACACTCGGGCCGGATCACCAAAGGGGGGTGCGACATGAACACACGCTGGGCGCTCTCCATAGCCCTTTTAATTATAGGCATTTTTGCGCTAGATTATTTCTATCTGGAATGGAACCTGCCTGTAATATTGGGAACCCAGCTTGTGCTTGTCCTTGATTGGATGGCCTTCTGGCAATAATCCCACAGAAAAGCAACAGGCAAAACGGGAGAGAATTATGAGCTGGAAAACCCTTGATGATATGTCGCTAAGCGGCAAAACGGTTTTGACGCGGGTGGATATCAACGTGCCGGTCGAAAATGGCCGCGTGACCGACGCCACCCGCATCGAGCGGATCAAACCTACGATTGACGATATTTTGGCGGCGGGCGGCAAGCCTGTGTTGATGG
>WFUK01000182.1 GCA_015485015.1 Paracoccaceae bacterium
ATTGACTATCATGCACGTGGTTTAATGGTCAACCAGGCGGTTTATTGTTTATCCGATGCTTGCCCGAAAAAACTTTCCCCTCACCCTGTGCAAGGGTGTCGCACTTGGATAAAAGCGTAGTAAATACAGCATATTAGATCGATTTAAGCAATGTAAACCAATTCTTGACTTGGCGAGTTAGCCCCCATAATGTGCGCTCAAATCCCGTGCATGGGGAATCTTGTGTTGCAATTGGAGGGGCGAGGCGCGATGAGCGAAAATCCTGACCCTGATCGCCTGAAGGCCTTGGCTGAAAAGCTGGACGCCGTGCAGGTGGAGCCGGAGCGCAAGAAGCACAATAGCGGGAAGTATGGCGGGGCGGGTCCGGCATGGCAAATGATCGTCGAGCTTACAACGGGCATGGCGATCGGGGTCATACTGGGCTTGGCTTTGGACAGCTGGACGGGGCTTGAGCCTTTGTTTGTGGTTGTATTTACATTGCTGGGCTTTGCGGCTGGCGTGCGGGTGATGATCCAAACGGCCACGGTCCACCAGAAGATTATTGACGCCGAGGCGTTGAAGAAGAAACAAGAGCCCTGATCGGGGCGAAATGACAGAGGTAATATCGTGGCAGAACATGCTGTAGAAAGTGCTGTAGAAGAGGGCGCAAAGCTGAACATCCACCCGATGGCTCAGTTCGAGATCACGCCGCTATTCGGAGACGGGGCTGTCCATTGGTATACCCCGACCAACGTGACCTTGTGGTTGGGCATTGCCATTGTGGCGATTGTGCTTTTGATGGTGCTGGCCACGCGCGGACGCAATGTGGTGCCGGGCCGGGGGCAATCGATTGCCGAGCTGATCTATAGCTTTGTGCGCAGCATGATTGTTGATATCACCGGCGAAGAAGGACTGAAATATTTCCCTTATATCATGACCCTGTTCTTGCTGATCCTGTTTACCAATGTGCTGGGGCTGTTGCCCGCCAGCTTTACGGTTATGTCCCATATCGCGGCCACGGCTGTGCTGGCGATGCTGGTATTCACCTCGGTGACCCTGATCGGATTTTACCGCAATGGCCCGAAATTCCTGAAGATTTTCTGGGTATCCGAAGCGCCGATGGCCCTTCGCCCGATTTTGGCACTGATCGAAATCATCTCGTATTTTGTGCGCCCCGTTAGCCACTCCATTCGTTTGGCGGGGAATATGATGGCGGGTCACGCCGTGATCAAGGTGTTTGCCGGTTTTGCGGCGGTCTTGGCCGCAGGCACGCCGCTTGGCATAGGCCTGCTCGCTCCCGTTGGCGCGATCATGGCGGTTTTTGGCTTGGAGCTGCTGGTGGTGGTTATTCAGGCATATGTTTTCACTGTTCTTACCTGTGTATATCTCAATGATGCGCTGCATCCGGGGCACTAGGTAGAAACTTCTAATTCCAGTCATTCTTAAAAGGAGAAATCAAATGGAAAATGCAATCACAGGTGATTTGGCCCAAATGGGCGCAATGATCGGCGCAGGCCTTGCAAGCATCGGCATGGGTGGCGCAGCCATCGGTGTGGGTAGCGTTGTAAGCAGCTTTCTTTCGGGTGCCTTGCGCAATCCGGCAGCAGCTGGTGGCCAAACCGCGACCATGTTCATCGGTATCGCGTTTGCCGAAGCTCTGGGGATCTTCTCGTTCCTTATCGCTTTGCTGCTGATGTATGCACAATAGGCTCACGGCTTTTCCGAATACTTCAGGTGATCCGCTTTTTGCGGGTCGCCGATGGGCAAGCCGGACCGCTTAGGTGGTCCATAGCTTATGGAGGATGCAATGGCATCTGATACAGTAGAAGAACTTGCTGAACTGGCAGGGGCGGCCGAGGCCCCGGGCATGCCGCAACTGGATTTCGCGACATTTCCAAACCAGATTTTCTGGTTGGTTCTGGCCTTGGTCATTATCTTTTTCATCGTGTCAAAATTGATTTTGCCACGGATTGGCGGGGTGCTTGAAGAGCGCCATTCGATGATCAGTGATTATATCAGCCAAGCCGCTGATTTCAAAACCCAGGCCGAACAGGCCGAGGCCGATTACGAAGCCGCATTGGCAAAAGCCCGGGCGGAAGCGCAGGCGATTGCGGCTGAAACCAAAGCGGAAATCCAGAAAGAGCTGGATAAAGCGGTGGCGAAAGCCGATGCCGAGATCAGTGCAAAAACCGCAGAATCTGCCAAAGCGATTGCGGTGATCCGCGAGAGCGCTGTGGATAATGTGCGCGACGTGGCCTTGGCAACGACGGGCGATATTGTGGCCGCGCTTATGCCTTCGCTATCGGATGATGCGGCGGTAAAAGCAGCGATTACGGCACGGATGAAAGGGTAGAACATGCGTAAACAAACTCTTTTGGTTGCGGGCCTGCTGGCTTTGGCCTCACCGGCTCTGGCCAAGCCCGGGCAGAGCTTCTTTGATCTGAACAACACCGATTTTGTGGTTACGATCGCCTTTGTGCTTTTCATCGGGGTTTTGATCTATTTCAAAGTGCCGAAGCTGATCGGCAAGCTGCTGGATGATCGCGCTGCGGGTATTCGCACCGAGATTGACGAAGCGCGGGCGCTGCAGGAAGAGGCCAAAATCGTTTTGGCGTCTTACGAGCGCAAGCGCAAGGAAGTGGCCGAACATTCCAAATCGATCGTGGCCTCGGCCAAGGCCGAAGCCGAAGCGGCAGCCGAGCAGGCCAAAGCCGATTTGCAAGAGGTGATTGCGCGCCGTTTGGCCGCCGCCGAAGATCAAATCGTCTCGGCCCAGAATGCGGCTGTGCGCGAGGTGAAGGACAAAGCGGTAGCCGTGGCTATTGCCGCCGCTTCCGATGTGATCACCAAGGGGATGGCCGCTAAAGATGCCAATGCCCTGATTGATGCATCGATCAAAGACGTGGGCGCCAAGCTTCACTAGGCTTTATCTTATGTGAATAAAAAGGCCCGACATATGTGTCGGGCCTTTTTTATGCTCAATTTATGTGCTGCGAGCGCTCGACCGCGCCGCGCGTATTAGCGGCGGTTTGGCGTGATATATATTTCCACCCGGCGGTTTTGCTGCCGGCCAGCGGCGGTGTTGTTGGAGGCAACCGGATTGGTTTCGCCTTGCCCGATGGCTTGCAAGCGGTTTGGCCGAATACCGGCATTCACCAGAACCGATTTAACGCTAAGCGCGCGCCGTTGGGAAAGCTGCTGGTTATAAGCAGAGCTGCCGGTGCTATCGGTATGGCCTACAATTTCAACCCGTGAATTGGGATAGCTTTGCAAATTGGCAGCCAAGGCATTTAGCGAGCGAACGAAGGCCGGGCGAAGCCGCGCGCTATCCACGGGAAAGGTGATCGCTTCGGGGAGTGTGACGATCAACTGGCTGCCGGTATTGACGATGCTGACGCCGCTGCCGCTCATCTGGTTGCGCAATGCGGCTTCCTGGCGATCCAGATCAGAACCAACGGTCCCGCCGATCAGCCCGCCGATAATGCCGCCGATAACCGCGCCGCG
>WFUK01000183.1 GCA_015485015.1 Paracoccaceae bacterium
CCGCCGGGCCGATCTCGGCATTAAAAACCGGCAGCGCCGTGGTCTCGGCATCCGGCGGCAGCGCTTCGGCGCTGGGCCATTCCTCCAGAATGGGCGCAAGCGAGGTCATCAAGGCCCGCCCCTCTTTCTGGATCAGATAGGAGGATTTCAGGTTAAGCAAAAACGGGGCCGAGGTGGCCAATGCGGCGGATTGCTTGGATAGCCGGAGTGAGCGCGCCACCTCGGTCAAGGTTTGCGCGTGCAGCAGTTGCAGGCGGTTATCGGCGCGATCCAGCGCATACCAGCCAATACCACCGACAAAAAGCGTGGAAAAAGCCAGCAGCGCCAAGGCGACCCACAAGCGGGTGCGGATATCGAGGCTTGGCCAGCGGCGCTTCACGAGCGCGGCGGGCGGCCGCCCGGCACAAATATATATCCCTGCCCGCGCCTTGTTTGCAGATGCACGGGTTTAGAGGGCGCGGCTTCGATCTTGCGCCGCAATCGCAGGATCAGCACATCGATGGTGCGATCCACATATTGCGAAAGATCAGAGCCAAGCTCGGCCAGCAATTTCGGGCGCGGAATGATGGTATCGGGATGGCACAGGAAGTATTCCAGCAGCCGGTATTCGGCATTGGTCAGCGGGATTTCTTCGCCGCTTTGGTAGAAAAGCTGGCGGGTTTGCCGATCCAGCCGCTTATCTCCGAAGCACATACCGCTCGGGCTGTTTTGCGGTGTTGCGGCCAGATCACGAGATGCCGGATTGCGCTCATAACGCCGCAAAACCGCGCGAATCCTTGCAATAAGCTCACGCGGGTTAAACGGCTTCATCAGGTAATCATCGGCACCGGTTTCCAGCCCGACGATTTTATCCACCTCATCGCCAACACCGGTAAGCATCACGATGGGCAGATCAAATGTTTCGCGGATATGAATGGCAAGGGTAAGGCCGGATTCGCCCTGTAATTTCAGATCAATCAGCGCCAAATCGATATCGGGATCATCGCCCAGATCATAAAAATCCTGACTGCCGGAAAGCAGGACCGGATCAAATCCGTTTTCAAAAAGCAAAGCCTCCAGCGCAAGGCGCATGTCGATATCGTCATCAATGACAGCCACCTTGGCCCTGTATTCCGTTCCCGAGTTTGGCACATTCATTCGGCCAATGGGCCGCTCCCTGATTAATAGATGTATTTATGGCACAAGCGGGGTAACCTTGCCTAATTGTTTTTGACGGGCAAATGCGAGTCAGTCAAAGCTTGAATCGGGGCGATTTCTGGCAATTCGGGAGACGGGATGAACTATTTTGCAATTCTTGGCGTGGCGCTGGCTTTTTCGGGCCTGTCTGGCACCGCCCGCGCCGAGGCGCTGAATGTCATTTGCTCCAACGAGCGGGACTGGTGCGATTTGATGGTCGAAAATTTCGAGCGCGCCACGGGGATTGCGGTCTCGATGCAGCGCAAATCTACCGGCGAAACCCTGGCGCAGGTGCGGGCCGAGGCGGGTAATCCGACCGTCGATGTCTGGTGGGGCGGCACCGGTGATCCGCATCTGATCGCGGCGGCCGAGGGGCTGACCCAGCCCTCGGGCGTCGATATTTCCGAGCTGCTGGGCTGGGCCAAAAACCTTGCGGATATTTCGGGAGGGCGGGCGATCGGCATCCATGCCGGCGCGCTTGGCATTGCGTATAATGCCGAAATATTGGCCGAAAAGGGGCTGGAGCCACCGGCCTGCTGGCGAGACCTGCTTAATCCGGTCTATGCAGATCAAATCCAGATGGCAGACCCGAATTCATCCGGCACTGCTTATACGCAATTAGCCACGCTGGTGCAGATATTTGGCGAAGAGGATGCGTTTCGTTTGCTGGCCGAAATAGGCCAGAATGTGCGCGCCTATACCTCTTCCGGCTCGGCCCCCTCCAAGGCGGCGGCGCGCGGCGAGATCGGCATTTCGGTGGGCTTTATGCATGAAATGGTCAAGCTGGTGGTCGCGGGCTATCCGCTCGAAATCGTATCGCCCTGCGAAGGCACTGGCTATGAGGTGGGCGGGGTTTCGGTGATGAAGGGGGCCGATAATTTTGCCGAGGCGGTGCGCTGGGTGGAATTTGTGATCAGCGCAGAGGCACAATCGGCCGGGCCAGAGGTACAGGTATTTAACGTGCCTTCCAACAGCAATGCCTATGTGCCGCCCGAAAGCCCGTCGCTTGGATCGATCAATCTGATCGATTATGATTTTGCCACCTATGGCTCGTCTGAAACCCGCGCACGGCTTTTGGCGCGCTGGGACGCCGAGGTGAAACCGTCGCGATAGAGCGGATCGAGGCTGGCCAAATCCGGCCGAGGGCCATGCTATCCCGTTTACTATGGGGCGAAATTCGCTTATCCCTTGGCTGTGGGGATGAAAATGGCGGGGGTCTTATGGATCAAGTGATATTTTGCGGGATAGATGGCTGTCTGACCAAGGGTAAAGGTGCGGCCTTGGATATGCCGCGCTTGGCCGAAATCAAGGGTTTGATTCGCCAATTGGCTGACCGGAATATCGGCTTTTGCCTCAGCACGGGCCGTCCGCAGCCTTATGCCGAGTTGATCGGGCAAATTCTGGGACTAGACACGCCGATGATTTGCGAAAATGGCGGTGTGGTATTTGATCCGGTATCCGAGCGCGCGGCGATTATGGTGAGCGAAAATAAAATCGCCCGCATGGCCAAGCTTCGCCGCAAAATGGTGGGCGGTAATTATATTTTCGAGCTGGGGCACGAGGCCTCGATCCGGATTACATGGAAAGGCATAGCCCACGCCAGCCTTTCAGAGATCGTAAAGCAGCGCGATAGCTTGGCGGAGCATTTTGCCAAGTATGGACTAAAATGGACCAATACGCATGCCTCGATCGATGTAACGCCCCGGCGGGTATCAAAGCGCAGCGGTGCGGCTTTTGTGCTGGAATTACTGGAGCTTGAGCCGATTAATGCTTTTGCGATCGGGGATTGCCATAATGACCTGAAGATACTGGGCTTTGTCGAAGTTCCGATGTGTCCGGCCAATGCCAGTGATGAGGTTTTGCAGGTTTGCGGCGCGGTTGCCAGCCAGCCCGATGCGACGGGTGTGGCTGAATTGCTGCAAGGTATTCTGGATATGGAAGCGGCTGAATAACCCGCGATTATAGGGCTACGGGCGATTTCCCGAGATCAAGAAAGCGCTGGCGGCGATCACGAACCAGCGTTTCGCCATCGCGACCTTCCAGCTCTGTGAGCAGGGTTTCAATGGCGCTGCCAACGGAATCTATCGCGGCTTTACGGCCACGATGCGCCCCGCCTATCGGTTCTGGAATCACAAGATCCGCCACGGAAAGCTTGGCCAGATCCTGCGCGGTCAGGCGCAAGGATTCCGCTGCCTCGCGCATTTTTTCAGAATCTTTCCACAGAATCGCGGCGCAGCCTTCAGGCGAAATAACCGAATATACCGAATGCTCCAGCATCGCGAGCTTATCCGCCGCCGCAAAAGCCACCGCCCCGCCCGAGCCGCCTTCGCCGATGATCACCGCAATTAGCGGCACCCCGATTTGCAGGCATTTTTCCGTGGCGCGCGCAATCGCTTCGGATTGCCCCCGCTCCTCGGCCCCCTTGCCAGGATAAGCGCCTTGGGTGTCAACAATGGTAATGACCGGCAGCTTGAAGCGGTCGGCAAGGTCCATCAAGCGGGTGGCTTTGCGATAGCCTTCGGGGCGGGCCATGCCGAAATTGCGCTCGATGCGGCTGGTGGTATCATGGCCTTTTTCATGGCCGATCACCACCACGGGGCGATCATTAAACCGCGCCAAGCCGCCCATGATCGCATGATCATCGGCAAAATTCCGGTCTCCGGCCAGCGGGGTATATTCTTGAAACAGCGCCTCGATATAATCCTTGCAATGGGGGCGATCGGGGTGACGCGCCACTTGGCATTTGCGCCACGGGGTCAGCTCGCCATAAAGCTCGGCCAGCAGGGCATCGGCTTTGGCGTCGAGCGCCGTGGCTTCGGCTTCCACATCCATTTCGGGGTTTTGCCGGGCCATGGCGCGCAATTCTTCGGCTTTGCCTTCGATTTCGGCCAGACCTTTTTCAAATTCCAGATAGTTTCGCATATTATCCCCGTGGCAACCCTGTGCATTCGCCTATATATATGGCGGGCATAGCCAAGGATTGCAACGGCGAATGCCAAGCCATATCCCCCCTTGCAGCAAGTTTCCGCGAGGCCTAAGCTGCGCAAAACAAGGGGAAGCCGGTGAGCCATATCAATCCAACCTATGAGCGGCGCATTTTGCGGGTGCTAAGCCATATTCACGATAATCTTGACGGGGATCTAAGCCTTGATACCTTGGCCAAGGTTGCCTGCATGTCTCCGTTTCACTGGCATCGGGTGTTTTTCGGTATTACCGGCGAAACCTTGGCCAACTGTATTCGCCGCATCCGGATGGATCGCGCCACCTTTTTATTGCTGCAAACCAAACATAGCGTGGCCGAGATTGCCTCCCAATGCGGCTATGGCAATGCGCAAAGCTTCGCACGCAGCTTTCAGGCCGATTACGGGCTGACGCCTTCCAAATTCCGCAAATCCGAGATCGGTTATCGCGCCAGCTCTTCGCCGCGCCAAGCGCCGCCGAAAAGCTTTGAGATCGAGGTGAAGCAAATGCCGCCTTACCGGCTGGTATCCGAGCCGCATAAGGGGGATTACCAGTTTTTGGGCCGCACCATTTCCCGGCTCCACGTTCGGCTGGCCCTGCGGGATATGGCGGGCGAAGATATGACCCCGATTGCGGTGCTGCATGATGATCCGCAGCTGGTGCCAGAGCCGGAATTGCGCAGCGATGTCGGCTTTTCTATTGAAGAACACACGGATTTGCCTGAGGATTTCAACAGCGTTTCCGTGGCGGGCGGGCGGCATGCAGTGCTGCATTTCAAGGGACCGCATGTGGGGTTATTCGAGGCCTATCAGTATTTATATGGCCATTGGGTGCCCAATAACGGGGTCGAACTATCGGATGCGCCGATCTATGCTGTGATATTGGAAGACCCGCGCGAGGTGTCTCCCAACGAGCTGCGCTCCATTCTCTGCCTGCCGCTACTTGATTAATTCGGCTTGCCGCACAATGACCTCGGCTTGCTTGATCGAGGCGATATCCACCAGCCGCCCTTTATAAACCGTGGCACCTTGGCCTTCGGCTTTGGCCTGCTCCATGGCGGCCAAAATCTCGCGTGCTTCGGTGATTTGAGCCGCGGAGGGGGTGAACACCTCATTGGCCAGCGCGATCTGCTTGGGGTGAATTGCCCATTTCCCGACCATGCCCAGCGTCGCCGAGCGCCGCGCTTGCGCGGTGTAGCCCGCATCATCCGAGAAATCGCCAAACGGCCCGTCTACCGGCAGCAGCCCATGGGTGCGGCAGGCGGCAACAATGGCGACAATCGGCGCGTGCCACGGGTCAGACCAGTGCTTTTGCCCGTCTGGCGTGAGCATGTAATAGTTCTCTTGGGTGCCGCCAATGCCGGTGGTTTGCATCCCCATCGAGGCGGCATAATCGGCCGCGCCGAGGCTCATCGCATTCATGCGCGGGCTGGCGGCGGCGATTTCTTCCACATGGGCAAGGCCGGCGGCGGTCTCGATAATGACCTCGAAATTAATCGCCTTTTCGGCCTGCTTGCCCAGCTCAATTGCCGAAACCAGCGCATCCACCGCGTAAATATCGCCCGCATTCCCGACCTTGGGAATCATGATCTGATCGAGGCGGTCATTGGTTTGCTCCAGCAGGTCCACCACATCGCGATACCAGAATTCGGTATCCAGCCCGTTAATGCGCACCGAGAGGGTTTTGCTGCCCCAGTCGATTTCATTGACAGCCTTGATCACATTGGCCCGCGCTTCTGATTTGTCAGCGGGCGATACGCTATCTTCCAGATCCAGATTAATGACATCCGCTTCGCTGGCGGCCATTTTTTCAAAGATCGCGGGACGGGAGCCGGGGCCAAAAAGCTGGCATCGGTTGGGCTGGGCGGGGCTGGCGGGCTGGATTTTGAAGCTCATGGCGATTTCCTGCGATATATTGTTGCGATTTTGTTTTAGTATTGATCACAATCTTGCGCGAGCATGTCAAGCCGAAAATGCTGCACCTGCGAAATGAAGGGCGCTAATGTTGGGCGTTCGTCTTGAGTTCGCCTGCCTGGCGGGCCACTCGAATCACATATAGGCTGGTAAGAACCGCCAAGACGGATACGCTGAACATCAGGAAAA
>WFUK01000184.1 GCA_015485015.1 Paracoccaceae bacterium
ATTGAAGACGGTGAAATGCCGCTGGAAGCCAGCTTTCATTACCCCGGCGGGCTGGCGGAATATCTTTCAGAGGTGCTGGGCAAGGTGATGGTTTACGCCGATGCGCCTTTCGCCGGCAAGGTCGATTTTCAGGAAAAATTCAACCAGCCCGGCTCGGTGGAATGGGCGATCAACTGGACCCCGATGCGCGACGGCTTTCTGGATAGCTATTGCAACACCGTGCCCACCCGCGATGGCGGCACCCATGAAAGCGGCTTTTGGGCGGCGATCCTGAAGGGGATGCGGGCTTATGGCGAGCTGGTTGGCAATAAAAAGGCTGCGCAGATCGTGCGCGATGATTTAACAACCGGTGGCTGCGCCCTGCTCTCGATCTTTATCCGTGATCCGTCATTTGTTGGCCAAACCAAAGACCGCCTTTCCAATGAAGCCGCGCAAAAAATGGTTGAAAACGCGGTGCGGGACCATTTTGATAATTGGCTGGCAGCGGATAGCAAATCAGCCGGCGCTATCCTTGATTACCTTGTGCTGCGGGCCGAGGAGCGCTTGAAACGCCGCGCTGAAAAGGAAACCCAGCGCAAAAGCGCCACCAAAAAGCTGCGCCTGCCCGGCAAGCTGGCCGATTGCTCGGGGGCTAATCGGGAAGGCTCGGAGCTGTTTATTGTCGAGGGTGATTCTGCGGGTGGCTCAGCCAAGCAGGGGCGGAACCGCAAAACGCAGGCGATCCTGCCGCTTAAGGGCAAGATCCTCAATGTGCTAGGCGCGGCCAGTAATAAGATGCTGCAAAACCAAGAGATTAGCGACCTTTGCCAAGCCATGGGCGTGCAAATGGGCCTAAAATTCAGCATCGAAGATCTACGCTATGACCGGATTATCATCATGACCGACGCGGATGTGGATGGTGCCCACATCTCGGCCCTGCTGATGACGCTGTTTTACACCCAGATGCGGCCGCTGATCGATAACGGCCATCTATTCCTGGCCGCCCCGCCGCTATTCCGGCTCACGCAGGGGTCTAAATCCGTCTATGCCGCCGATGCCAGCGAGCGCGACGAATGGCTGAAAAACGGCCTTGGCGCGCGCGGAAAAATAGAGGTTTCGCGCTTTAAGGGGCTGGGAGAGATGAACCCGAGCCAGCTAAAAGAAACCACGATGGACCCGAAATCCCGCACCCTGATCAAGGTGACGATCGAGGAGGACGAACCGGGCGAAACCGGCGATTTGGTGGAGCGCCTAATGGGCAAAAAGCCCGAATTGCGGTTTCAGTATATTCAGGAAAATGCGCAATTTGTCGAAGCGCTGGACGTATAGGGTTTCTAGCGCTTGATTACCTGATTTTAATTCGAAATTCGTCCCAAATTCGTTTGGCGAATAGCTCATAATAGTCAGGAACAAAATGAAATGCGCCCGGCCCCCATCTGTGCCCGTGCTTTCGCGCTATGGCCTCTTTATCTTTATCATAAGTTACCACAAAAAGTTTGATTTTTCTTTCTTTTGCCAGTTTTTTGAAGGTCGCATTGAATAAGCCAAGGCGCTCGTTAATGGAGTTGGCCCAAGGATTTGTCTCGGAGCCGTCATCGAACTTTTCGGCGCAGTAAACTTCGTTCAGAACGATCTTGGCACCGCTTTTTTTGGCCGCCTCTAGAAATACACCCATACCCTTGGTCAATAATTCAATAAAACCGTCGTCGGTCGAATACCCAAATCGTTTTTGGTAACCCCGTTCAACAATTGCGTCCGTAATTGTTTTTTTGTATCTCCCTTCACCGGAGATTACCAGATCATGCTCCCCCTGTTTTTTGGTAAAAATGCCGGCTCTTTCGGCCACTAAATCAATAATCAGGAGGTCGCAATCCGCAAATTCCGCCTCGAGATCCCAGTTCGCTTTGCAGTCTCTTTTTGCGGCCTTGAGTTCGCTGGGTATCTTGATGCCTTCATCGGCTTCATCCAGTAATTCTTCAAATTCATCGGTGCCAATGGAAAGCAATGCGGCCATCGAGCTTCGGTGCAAATAGTTGAGCTGATAATCTAAAGATTTTTTGTCCGGTAGTGCATCTCTTGATGCACAAGCCCCCCAAAGCACAACCTTATCGACCTTTACCTGAGCGTTCCGGTTAAAGAAAAACCTTCTCATAAGTTTACCCCTCCAATACTTCTATAATTAGGGCAGCTAAGCATATCAGGGTTCCCCATTCCTTCCGCCCTCGCCAGATCCTCCGGCGTGTTGATATTGAAAAACGGGTCGGCCCCGAACCCCTCAAAAACAATAGGTGCGCAGTCCAGCGGCTCGGCCCATTGGATCACCTTGCGCAGGCCGGCTTCCAACGCTTCGCGCAGGTTTTGCCGCAGGGCCACATCATAAAGCGCAAAGGTTGGCTGGCGGTAATAGCCGCCGCCCTCGCGCGGGCTATGCACCATGGATAGCCGCGCGCCACTGGCCTCAACGGCGAATTGCAATCCGGTGGTGAGGCGGAGCGGAAAGTATGGCGTATCTGCGGCGACGGTAACGATATGGGAAAAACCCTGTTCCGCCGCCCAATCCATGCCCGCCAGCGCCCCGGCCAATGGCCCCGCATAGCCGCCAATACTATCGGCCACCACCGGCAGGCCAAAACCGGCAAACCGTGCTTGATCCCCGTTGGCGCTCAGCACCAGCGCCTCCACCTGCGGCCCGAAGCGCGAAATCACATGCGAAAGGATCGTCTGTCCCGCCAAATCCAGCAGGCATTTATCGCCCCCGCCCATCCGGCTGGAG
>WFUK01000185.1 GCA_015485015.1 Paracoccaceae bacterium
GCCTTTCATATAAAACACAACGTCGTTACTGGTGATATCGCTTTTGATTTGCTCGGCGGCATTTGACATTTTAGTCTCCATTCTCGGGTTATTTGAATCTTACATCCTGGTTTTTCAGGGCTGATATTTCGTTTAGTTTTTGAGTGCGCTGCACGCTTTCAAGATCGGTGGCTTCCATGCCCAGCGGCTTTTGGCTATCCGCCGTTTCTTTCATGCCGTCGCGCATACGATCCACCAAAGGGCGCGGGGTTTTGCCCCGTTTCAGCCAGGCCTCAACCAAAATGGCCAGTATGATCGCGACCGCAATGCCGACAAGAATCAGTTTATAGGACATCAGTCAGCGTATTTTGTGGTCAGGGCCAGCGCGTGCAATTCGCCGGACGGGCCGTCCATTTTGCCTTTCAGCGCTTTATAAACCAGCTGATGCTGCTTCACGCGGCTCAGCCCTTTGAATTCTTTTGCCACCACGCTGGCGGCATAATGGGCGCCGTCTCCGGCGAGATCATCAATCCGCACTTCGGCGGTTGGAAAGGCTTCACGGATAAGCGCTTCGATTTTATCGGCTTCAATCGCCATGGGGATACTCCTACTAATTTAGTAGGTTATTTAAGGCAGAATGCCGCGCCGTGCAAGGGGCGAGATTGGCGCAGGCTAGGGCGTGGACCCATAAACCGCGTGTTGCCAGCGGGGATTATCGGCCCTATCCTTAGGAAACCAGCGCCGGAATTGCGGTTTCAGAGCTGTCTTTCAGGGTGGCCAGCGGAATAAATGTATCATCAAGGGCGAAAAAATCACCGCTAAACTGGCCGATTTCTTGCGCTGGCACACCAGCCGCCTTGGCCATCTCGAGCAGGGCGGCAAGGCCGGCTTGCGGCACGCTTAGCAAATAGCGGGCCTGATCTTCAGCAAATAGCCATTGAATGGCCGGCAAATCGCCTTGGTTAATCACTTCGACTCCGCAATTCCCCGCCAAGCACATATCGGCTGCGGCCAGTGCAATGCCGCCATCCGAGACATCATGCGCCGCCGTGATCAGCCCCTGCGCATGCAGCGCGCGAACGAGTTCGCCGGCCTTGCGCTCGGCCACCAGATCCACGCTTGGCGCATCACCTGTTTCCAGCCCCAGCACATCGGCCAGCAAGGCGGATTGCCCCAGATGGCCGGTGGTTTCGCCGAGCAGCACCAGAACGTCTTTGGCCTGTGGCTCCATGCGGATCACTTGGTCAAGGTGGTCAAGCAGCCCGACCGCGCCGATGGTCGGCGTCGGGTGAATGCCCTCGCCGTCGGTCTCGTTATAAAGGCTGACATTGCCCGAAACGATGGGCATGTCGAGCGCCAGACAGGCCTCGCCGATGCCCTGGATGCAGCCCACAAGCTGGCCCATGATCTCGGGCTTTTCGGGATTGCCAAAATTTAGATTATCTGTTGTGGCCAAGGGCTTGGCCCCCGTGGCACAGAGATTCCGATAGCCTTCGGCCACCGCCTGCTTGCCGCCCTCGACAGGGTTGGCAAAGCAATAGCGCGGGTTTACATCCGAGGTGAAGGCCAGCGCTTTATCGGTGCCATGCACCCGCACCACACCGGCATCAGAGCCGGGGCGCACCACGGTATCGGCCAGCACCATATGGTCATATTGCTGCCAGATCCACGCCTTGCTGGCATGATTGGGCGAGCCGAGCAGGGCCAGAAGCGCGCCAGCGGGCGAGATATCGGGCACTTCGGTATAGGGCGTTGCCGCTGGCGTTTTTACCCATGGGCGGTCATATTCCGGTGCCTCGCCCGATAGCGCTTTGAGCGGCAGATCGGCTTTGATCTCACCAAAGTGGCGGATCAGGAAGCGATCCTCGGCGATGGTCTCGCCCACGATGGCAAAATCAAGATCCCATTTATCAAAAACCGCCTTCGCCACCGCCTCTTTTTCGGGCCGCAGCACCATGAGCATCCGCTCTTGGCTCTCGCTCAGCATCATCTCGTAGGCGGTCATGGCTTCCTCGCGGCATGGCACTTTTTCAAGGTCCAGAACCACGCCAAGATTGCCCTTATCGCCCATTTCCACCGCCGAACAGGTAAGCCCCGCCGCGCCCATATCCTGAATCGAAATCACCGCGCCGGTTGCCATCAGCTCCAGCGTCGCCTCCATCAGGCGCTTTTCGGTGAAGGGATCCCCGACCTGCACCGTGGGGCGCTTTTCCTCGATAGTATCATCAAATTCAGCGCTGGCCATGGTGGCCCCGCCAACGCCATCCCGACCGGTTTTGGCTCCGAGATAAACCACAGGCATACCCACGCCGGAAGCCGCCGAATAGAAAATCTCGTCGGTATTCGCAAGGCCCGCCGCAAAGGCATTGACCAGACAATTGCCGTTATAGCTTTTGTGAAAACGGGTCTCGCCGCCCATATTCGGCACGCCAAAACAATTGCCATAGCTGCCAATGCCGTCCACCACCCCATGCACAAGCTGCTTGGTTTTTGGGTGGGAAGGCTCGCCAAAGCTGAGCGCATTCATCGCCGCAATCGGGCGCGCGCCCATGGTAAATACATCGCGCAGAATGCCGCCAATGCCGGTGGCCGCGCCCTGAAACGGCTCGATATAGCTCGGGTGATTATGGCTTTCCATCTTGAACACAAGGCATTGGCCATCGCCGATATCGACAATCCCCGCATTTTCACCCGGTCCGCAGATAACTTGCGGCCCCTCGGTGGGCAGGGTTTTTAGCCAGAGCTTAGAGGATTTATAGGAGCAATGCTCGTTCCACATGGCGCTGAAAATACCCAGCTCGGTCCATGTCGGCTCGCGCTCGATCAGCTCTTTGA
>WFUK01000186.1 GCA_015485015.1 Paracoccaceae bacterium
GAGGGGCGGGGGGCGCGCCGCGAGGTGGCGCTGGGGCCAAAAGGGCTGGACGGGCATTTTACCCTGATCAATGAAAGCTATAATGCCAACCCCGCCAGCACCCGCGCTGCGCTACAAACGCTGGCCAGCCAAAAGGGCCGCAAGCTGGCAATATTAGGCGATATGCTGGAACTGGGCGAGACCGCGCCCGCGCTGCATCAGGCGCTGGCGGCCCATGCGGACGGGGTGGACGAAGTTCATACGGTCGGGCCATTGATGGCAGCGGTGGAATTTGCCCATCGGGGGATTACGGCGGCGGATGCTGCCAGCCTTGCGGCCCAGATCGGGCGGCAGATTCGCGCGGGGGATGTGGTGATGGTCAAGGGATCGCTTGGTATGAAAATGGCATTGGTTATTGACGCGCTGCTAAAATTGGGCGATGCCGAAGGCTAGCTAAAATCCGAAGGGGTGGATTAGATGTTTTATATGTTGCCGGAATGGTTCGACGCCGGCTTTCTCAACCTGTTTCAGTATATCACCTTCCGTTCGGGGGGGGCGTTTTTTACTGCGCTGATTTTTGGTTTTATATTTGGTCAACCGCTGATCAACCTGCTGCGGCGCAAACAGGGCAAGGGCCAGCCCATTCGCGAGGATGGTCCCGAAAGCCACATTCTGGCCAAAGCCGGCACGCCCACCATGGGCGGGGTGCTGATCCTCGGGGCTATTTTGGTGGCTACGCTATTATGGGCGCGCCTGGATAATGGCTATGTATGGATGGTTTTATTTGTGACCTATAGCTTTGGTATGGTTGGGTTTTGGGATGATTATCTGAAGGTTTCCAAGCAAAATCATAAAGGGGTTTCGGGGAAAATCCGGCTCGGGCTTGGGTTTTTAATCGCGGCGATTGCGGGGTTTTGGGTGCTGCAAATGCAGGCGGATGATATCTCGGGCTATCTGGCCTTTCCGGTATTCAAGGAAGCGCTGATGAATCTCGGGTTCCTGTATATCCCCTTTGTGATGATCGTTATTGTGGGGGCGGCAAATGCGGTGAATTTTACCGACGGGCTGGACGGGCTGGCGGTGATGCCGGTGATGATTGCCGCTGGGTCTTTTGGCATTATCGCCTATCTGGTAGGGCGGACGGATTTTACCGAATATCTCGGGGTGCAATATGTGGAAGGCACTGGCGAACTTACGGTTTTCTTAGCGGCGCTCATAGGGGGGGGATTGGGCTTTCTGTGGTATAATGCGCCGCCTGCAGCGGTGTTTATGGGCGATACCGGCTCTTTGGCCTTGGGCGGGGCGCTGGGGGCGATTGCGGTGGCGACCAAGCATGAAATCGTGCTTTCGATCATTGGCGGCTTGTTTGTGGTCGAGCTATTGAGCGTGGTTATTCAGGTGCTATATTACAAAAAAACCGGCAAGCGGGTGTTTTTGATGGCACCGATCCATCATCATTTTGAAAAGCGCGGCTGGGGGGAAAGCCAGATTGTGATCCGGTTCTGGATTATCTCGCTTATTCTGGCCTTGATCGGGCTGGCGACGCTGAAATTGCGGTAGGGTTTTGGTGGGTTAAAACCCACCCTGCGGGCTTGGCGGAAATTGGTGAGGCTCGGCCTCGCGTTGGATTTGAGGTGAAAGATGATCCCTGTTGTTGGATATAGCGGTAAGCGCGTGGGCGTGCTTGGCCTCGGGCGCACGGGGCTGGCCACGGCGGCGGCTTTGCAGGCGGGCGGCGCGATGCCGGTATGCTGGGATGATAACCCTGCCTCGCGGGCCTTGGCGGATGTCGAGGGCTACCTCGTCGCCGATATCTCCCGTCCGCGCGAGGCGGACGAGCTGGATTTGCTGATCACCTCGCCCGGCATTCCGCATCTTTATCCCGAGGCGCATAAGGCCATTCAGGCGGCCTGGGCGGCGGGCGTGCCGGTGGATAATGATATCGGGCTGTTTTTCCAGTCTTTCGCGCGGGATGAATGGAATGGGTTTGATCGCTATCCCAAGGTGGTATGCATCACTGGCTCCAATGGCAAATCCACCACCTCGGCGCTGCTGCACCACATCTTGCGCCACGCCCATCGACCCAGCCAGCTTGGCGGCAATATCGGCAAAGCGGTGCTGAGCCTTGATCCCGCGATTGATGGCGAGGTGGCGGTGATCGAGCTTTCCTCTTATCAAACCGACCTTGCCCGCACGCTGCAACCGGATGTGGCGATATTCCTTAATCTGTCGCCCGATCATCTGGATCGGCATGGCGGGGTGGGGGGATATTTTGCGGCCAAAAAGCGGTTGTTTACCCAAGGTCTGCCCGAGCGCTCGATCATCGGGGTGGACGAACCCGAGGGGCAGTATTTGAGCAATATCATCCGCGAGGGTGAAAACGTCATTGAAATCAGCACCACGCGCCAGCTTAAGGGCAAGGGGTGGAGCGTGTTTGTGCGCAAGGGTTTTTTGGTCGAATGGCGCAAGGGGCGGCAGATGGCCAGCATCGATATGCGCAAGATGGAAGGGCTGCCCGGGGCGCATAACCAGCAAAACGCCTGCGCGGCCTATGCGGCCTGTCGGCATCTCGGGCTGGCACCCAAGGTGATCGAGGCCGCGATGGCGAGCTATGGCGGGCTGCGGCATCGCTGTCAGCAGGTGGGCGAGGCTTTGGGCGTGAAATTCATCAATAACTCCAAGGCGACCAATGCGGATTCGGCGGGCAAGGCGCTATTGGCCTTTGAGAATATCCTGTGGATTGCCGGCGGACAGGCCAAGGCGGGCGGCATCGAGGGGCTGGATTTCAGCGCGGTGAAAAAGGCCTATCTGATTGGCGAGGCGGCGGAGGATTTTGCCCTTCAGCTTGGGGATACGCCGCATGTGATCTCCGGCACGCTAGAGGCTGCCATGGCTGCGGCCAAGGCCGATGCGGCGCAGGGTGATACCATCCTGCTGGCTCCGGCTTGCGCCAGCTTTGACCAGTTTGAAAGCTTTGAGCAGCGCGGCGAGGTGTTTGAAGCCTTGGTGAAATGATCCGCGACCTCCAGTTACACTATGCCCGGCTTGATTTCTTTATTTTGGTTTTGAATCCCTTTATGGTGCCTTTTAGACCCCCTCGAAAAGGATGAAAAATGCTGTCACCGGATGTTTTCGGCTTTAGCTTGTTGGCCATTATTCTGTTTTTGCTGGTGCTGTTCTTCTGGGGGAGCTTCTGGATATTTTCCCGTATTTGGCCTGTAGTCGCCTCCATTGCCGCATCGGCATGGGATGGGGTGCGGCGGAATCCCTATATTACAAGATTATCGACCCGCTACCCACGGATATTTATCTTTCTCTCTGAAAGACGGGACCAGCGCCAATTTTCAGGCCTGCCTTTAACCATCCTGAGCGTTACATTTATCTATTTTATGTGGCTCTACATTGGCTTAACCCTTGATTTTATCCAGGCTGATACAACTACCAATATAGATTCTCGCATCGCCAACCTGCTATTTGCATATAGAGACCCGATGCTGGTGCAGTTTTTCACTATCGTCACAAGTTTTGGCGCGGCCAAAGTTGTATTTGCACTGTTGCTTGGCGTGTCGGTGATCCTGCTTCTGCATCGAAAAATAAATTTTCTGGCGGGGTTGTGGATATCACTGCTTGGCAGTGTGGCTTCGGTAACCCTGCTGAAAATCCTGTTTGGCAGGCCGCGCTCCGATCTCGGGGTTTATGTCGAGCAAAGCGCTTCATTTCCGAGCGGGCATGCCAGCATCAGTATCGCGTTTTACGGTTTTTTGGCCTATATTGTTGTTCGCCACACCCGTCTCCGCTTGCGCGTGGTGGTGCTGGCTGCCGTGCTGGCATTTTTGATAGGATTCAGCCGCCTCTATCTAATAGAGCATTATCTGAGTGATGTGTTGAATGGCTATCTGATCGGCAGCATCTGGTTGGTATTTTCAATAGTGCTGGTTGAATGGATGCAGGCACGCCAAACAAGAAAAGCCGTTGCGCCTCCTGCCCCCCTATTGGTAACGGCTGTGTGGGGGCTTACGCTGGTTGCGGCTATTTCTCTGAGTATCGGCTATGCGCCTCCATTGCGCGTGCATGCACCTGTGCAAATCGCGGTGCTGGAAGGCTCTGTTGAAATGGCCTATTCAAATGGACAGCTCGAACCGTTTACAGAAACCGTTTTTGGCACGCGGCAGGAGCCGACCTCGCTCATTATCTTGGCCAAAAACGACGCGGATCTCATTGACCTTTTCAAACAATCCGGCTGGAATCTGGCCGACAAGGTTGGTTTTTCGTCTTTTTCCGAAGCGATTTACGCTGCGTGGTTTAATGGAGAGTATATATCCGCTCCTGTGACCCCGTCTTTCTGGATGCAAACCCCTAATGCATTTGGATTTCAGAAAACCACATCAGCCAATACCTTGCGTGAGCGACACCATGCACGGTTCTGGAAAACCAGTTTTCAAACGGCGGGCGGATTGCAGGTTTATGTCGGAACCGCAAGTTTTGATGATGGCCTGAAATGGGGCATTACCCATCATATAGACCCGAATATAGATAAAGAGCGCGATGTTCTGGTCGGTGATCTTGCCAATAGCGGCAGGATAGAATCTCAAATATTCTTCCAGCTTATTCCCGCGGTTTTGGGCAAAAATTTCACCGGAGATCCGTTTTTTACCGACGGGAAGGCTGTAATCCTTCAGGCGCAATAGCAGGAGGCGGCGCGGGGGGATCAGGCCTCTCCTCTATCGCGCCTGCGCAATTGCGCCACCGCCAGCCCCAGCAATATCAGCCCCAGCGCCCAGATAAAGCTGCCGGGCAGATCTTCGTTCAGCACCACCATACCAATGATAACCGCCCAGATCGGCACTTGGTAATTGACGAGCGAAAGAAACGGCGGGCCGGCGGTTTTTACGATAAATACCAGCATGATGGTGGCGAGAGCCGTCGGGAATATCCCGAGATAGAGCATGCCGGCCAAGGCGGGCAGGGTCGGGGCGGCGGGCATGCCCTCAACGGCCAGCGCAATGGGTAGCGCAATCAGCGATCCCATGATCAGCGCCGCGGCAGAAAACGCCATCGCGTCGCCCTTGGGGGCTAGCCGCGTCAGCACCGAGCCAATGGCATAGCACATCGAGGCCACCACGCAGGCAATCCGCGCGATATTTTCGATATCTCCGCCGCCCGATTGCAATATCCGCGCCGGGCCAATCAGCACCACCACGCCAATAAATCCGATACCAAAGCCGAGCGCCTTGATCGGCGTCAGCCGCATCCCCGGGATCAGGAAATGCGAAAGCGGCAGCACGAGCAAAGGCACCACCGCCATGGTAATGCCCGCAAAGCCCGAGGTCACATATTGCTGGCCCCAGCTGAGCAGCGTAAAGGGGATGGCGTTGGAAAACAGCCCCATGCCAAAGGCAAAAAGCCATGTCCGGCGGTCTTTTGGCAGGCCGATGCCCATGGCATAGCTTGCGCCCGTCAGAATGAGGGCGGCAAGGGCGATGCGCAGGGCGGCGATGGTGATCGGCGAAAAGCTTTCCAGCGCCTTTTCCACGCCCAAAAACGACGCCCCCCAGATCATACCAAGGGTGAGGAGCAGGCTCCATTGCAATAGGCC
>WFUK01000187.1 GCA_015485015.1 Paracoccaceae bacterium
ATCTATTCCTATTTTCACGAGAATGGTTAAACTTGGGAAAAATCTAGAAAGCACGCCTGTGAATATTCCAAATCTCCTGACTATTTTCCGTTTGATCGCCGCGCCCGCTGTGGGGCTGGCCTATGCGTTTTTGCCCTCGCCAATCGGCGACTGGATCGCGATTTCGCTGTTTATCACCGCAGCGCTTACCGATTATCTGGATGGCTATCTGGCGCGCAAATGGAACCAGATCACCAATCTGGGCCGGATGCTGGACCCGATCGCCGATAAGGCCATGGTGCTGATCGCGCTGACGGTAATCGCGGTGCGCTCGCAATATGTGAATAGCAGCGCCGCCACCGATATTTTACCGGCGGTGGTGCTGATTATCTTTCGCGAGGTGCTGGTATCTGGCCTGCGGGAGTTCCTCGGCGATAAGGCGGCGGCGCTGAAGGTAACCAAGCTGGCCAAGTGGAAGACCACCTTGCAGATGGCTGCGGTGGTGGTGATTCTCGCTTCGTTCTTGCTCGGGCATTATTATTGGGCCTATTCATGGGGCATGGATAACGAGATTATTCTGGGCATTCTGGCGGGGGATATCGAGGATATTAACGGGCTGCGCTGGATCGTGCCGGCCTTTGACTGGGCCAGCATTGGCGGGGTGTGGCTGCTATGGGCGGCGGCGGCGGTGACCCTGATCACCGGCTTTGATTATTTCCGCAAGGCCTTGCCATTATTGAAGGAGATCTGATGCAGGTATTATATTTTGCATGGTTAAGAGAGCGGATCGGGCTACCCAAGGAGCAGGTAGAGACCGAGGCGGAAACCGTGGCTGATCTGGTGCTTGAGCTAAAATCCCGCGAGCCGCGCTATGCGGCGGCATTTGAAGATATGTCGGCGGTGCGGGTGGCGGTGGATCAGGAGCTGACTGATCTGGATGCGCCGCTAAAGGGCGTGTCCGAAGTGGCGTTTTTCCCGCCGATGACGGGGGGCTGAATGTCGGTATTGGTTCAGGAAGCCGATTTTGATGTCGGGGCCGAGATGGCAAATATGCGCGCTGGCCGTGCCGATATTGGCGCGCTTGTCAGCTTCACCGGGCTGGTGCGCGAAATGCCCAATGGCTCTGAAATGGTGCTGGAGCATTATCCGGGCATGACGGAAAAAGCGCTGCAAAAGATCGATGCCGAGGCGCGCGCGCGCTGGGCATTGCAGGATTGCTGCATCATTCATCGCTATGGCCCGCTGGAGGCTGGCGCGCAAATCGTGCTGGTGCTTACCGCCTCGCCCCACCGCAAAGCCGCGTTTGAAGCGGCGGAATTCATCATGGATTTTCTGAAGTCCCGCGCGCCATTCTGGAAGAAAGAAGCGGGGCAGGGCTGGGTCGATGCGCGCGAGGCAGACGAGACCGCGCTCAAACGCTGGCGCTAGGCGTGGTTACAAAGTGTTACACAATAATAGGGCTTTTACGGGTCGGGTTTGATATCGGTCAAGGTATAGCACGCTTGAATCCCGTCTCACCTTTAAGTGGGATAACAAAAGGAGAAACCAGATGACAAAAACATTTATTCGTCCAATCGCGATGGTATCCGCATTCTTGCTAAGCGGCATGGCTGCACAGGCTGAGGGGCTGCTGATGCCTGATTTTGATGCCGAGCTTGGGCGCGGTCTCTATGCTTCCAAGGGCTGTGTTGTGTGCCACTCGGTAAATGGCATTGGTGGTATTGACGCGCCAGCGCTGGATTACGATCCAAGCCAAGGCCCGATGAATCCGTTTGATTTTGCCGCAAAAATGTGGCGCGGGGCCGAAACCATGATCTATATGCAGCAAGACGAGCTGGGAGACCAGATCGAGATAACCGGCCCCGAACTGGCCGCGATTATCGCCTTTGCCCATGATGCGGAAGAGCAAGCCAAATTCTCGATGGACGATGTGCCGGAAGCCATCGCTGATATGCTGCATGAAGCGGATGACGAGCATGAAGACGAAGAAGCCGACGGCGACCATGATGATGTGCCTGATAGCGAAGAAGGCCACGATTAAGGCATGAACCTCACATAAGCCTACCGGCAAGCGCGCGTTATTGCCCGCTTGCCTTGGCCTTTTGCAGGCATTATTCTTGGCCCGACCATAATATCAGAGGGCTTTGAGTGAATACTGGAAAAAACAGGCCGGATGATACCCGCGTGGCGGATGCGTCGGCTCGAAACTGGGTGGATCGTTTTGCCCCTGCCATCACCCGCCCCTATTTGCGCCTTAGCCGAGCGGATCGCCCCGTTGGCACATGGCTTTTGCTGTTGCCGTGCTGGTGGGGGCTGGCGCTTGCTGTCGCGGCAGACCCTGCCGGAGGCTCCTTGTTTGATATCTGGATCGCGTTTGGTTCGGCGATCGGGGCGTTTTTGATGCGCGGCGCGGGCTGCACATGGAATGACATTTCTGACCGCGAGATCGATGCAAAGGTCGCGCGCACCCGCTCTCGGCCGCTGCCCTCGGGGCAGGTGGGGATGAAAGGCGCGCTGGTCTGGCTGGGCGTTCAGCTGGCATTGGCTTCGCTTATATTATTTAGTTTCAATGGGTTCACTATTGTATTGGGTATCGCGGCGCTGCTCCCCGTGGCGATCTATCCGTTTGCCAAGCGGTTTACATGGTGGCCGCAGGTGTTTTTGGGCATCGCGTTTAACTGGGGCGCGCTGCTGGGCTGGGCGGCGCATACCGGCAGCCTGTCGCTGGCGCCGGTGCTGCTTTACGGGGCGGGCATCGCTTGGACACTGTTTTATGATACCATTTATGCCCATCAAGATCGCGAAGACGATGCCCTGATCGGGGTGAAATCCACCGCGCGCTTGTTTGGCGGGGCCACCAGCCGCTGGCTGCTCGGCTTTCAGCTTTTGGCGCTGGGCTTAATGGGGCTGGCGGTGATTTCGGCGATCCGGCTTGAGGGGAATCCGGTGCCGGTTTTGGTGGCGCTGCTTGGGGTTTGGGGCTTTGGCTGGCATCTGATGTGGCAGCTCCGGCGTCTGGATATCAACGATGGCGATACCTGCTTTCGCCTGTTTCTCTCTAACCGAGATGCGGGGCTGGTGGTGGCGGCAATGTTTGGCCTAGCGGCGCTATTGTGAGGTTGAACCACCCTTGGCAATAGCTTATCAACCCTAATAACCTTCTATTATCTTGAGGTAAAATGCGCCCGATTGCGATGATATTTGCGGCAGCCGTTCTGGTTCTTGGTGTGGCAGCTGGCTGGCTGATCGCCGCCAAAACCATTTCGTGGATCGAAGCAGGCGAGCGGGCCGAGCTGGAGCAGGCCTTTTATGCTGGCGGAATCGATTGGGCGACCGCAGAGCCGGATGGATTTCTGGTGGTCTTGGCCGGCACCGCCCCCAGCGCTGCCGATCAGGCGCGCGCGGTAAAAATATCACAACTGATATTTGGCGAAAACCTGATTGACCAAACCACCAGCCAGGATGCCGGGGTGGAGCTGGCCGAGGCGGAGCCGCCCTTTATCGAAATTTTGAAAAACGGCTCCAGCTATTCCTTGATCGGGAAGCTGCCACAGGGCCAAACCACAGAAATTCTGACCGGTTTTATCGCAACCCTCGGCGAAAACGAAACCCTGTCCGATGTAACGGAACCGATTGAAAACGAACCGGAAAACTGGGTGGAAAGCTTTGAATTCGGCCTGCGTCTGGCCTCGCTGACAGAGCAATCGATTTTGAATATAACGCCGGGTTCGGTCTCGCTGGAAGCGGTGGCGGATTCCGAAAACTGGCAGCAGGGCTTTGAAGAAATGGCTGAAAAGCTGCGCCCTGAGGGGGTCGAACTTTCGGTGCAGCTTTCCACCCCGCGTCCGGTGATTTCGCCCTATATTTTTGCGATTGATGTTGCCAATCCTTCGGAGGCCATCTGCTCGGCACAAGACGAGGTCGAAGCCGGTTTGATCTATGATAACGTGGTTGAAACCATTGGTCTTAGCGTTAAATGCTCGATCGGGATTGGCGCCCCGTCGCGCTATTGGCGCGAGGCGGTCGAGGGCGGGG
>WFUK01000188.1 GCA_015485015.1 Paracoccaceae bacterium
GCCGGGCAGATGGGCAACGGCATTGCCCATGTTTTTGCCGCTGCCGGCTTTGACGTGTTGCTGCATGATATTTCCGCCGAGGCCGTTACCGCTGCGCTAAGCAAAATTTCCCGTAATCTGGATCGGCAGATCAAAAAGGAAAAGCTAACGGAGGCGCAAAAGGCTGAAACGCTTTCACGCATTCAACCTTCTGATTCTATTGAGGTAATTGGAAAGTGCGACCTGATTATCGAAGCGGCAACCGAGGTTGAAAAAATCAAGCACCAGATCTTTGCCGACCTGGCCCCGCATCTGGCCGAGCATACCATCCTCACCTCCAACACTTCCTCGATCTCGATCACGCGGCTGGCGGCAGCCACCGCCAAGCCCGAGCAATTTATGGGCCTGCATTTTATGAACCCCGTTCCGGTCATGCAGCTGGTCGAGCTGATCCGGGGCATTGCCACCTCCGAGCCGACCTTCAAGGCGCTTGAAGAGGTGGTTGTTCGGCTTGGCAAGACCTCGACCAGCGCCGAAGATTTTCCGGCCTTCATCGTGAATCGCATTTTGATGCCCATGATCAACGAGGCGGTCTATACGCTTTATGAAGGGGTCGGAACCGTGCAAAGCATTGATACATCACTGAAACTCGGCGCGAACCACCCTATGGGACCGCTGGAACTGGCGGATTTTATCGGGCTGGATACCTGCCTTGCCATTATGAATGTGCTGCATGACGGGCTGGCCGATACCAAATATCGCCCCTGCCCGCTATTGGTAAAATATGTAGAAGCCGGCTGGCTCGGGCGCAAAACCCAGCGGGGGTTTTATGATTATCGCGATGGCACACCGGTGCCGACCCGCTAGCGGCCCTCGCCAAAGAAATCATTTACCAGCGCATAAAGCGCCGTCATTAGCGCCTCGGCTTCAGGCCCCTCGGTTTTTACCTCGATCTGCGATCCCTTGGAAGCCGCCAGCATAAGCAGCCCCAGTATTGAAGCCCCGTTTGCCGTCTCGCCATCTTTGCTAACGGTGGCCGTCGCGTCAAACCGCTCACAAATCTCGACAAATTTCGCCGAGGCCCGAGCATGCAAGCCCTTTTCATTTTTGATATCAAGAAGCATCTAACCCTCGCCTTTTGTTCAAGGTTCCATGGAATTCATATATTTTCGACCCGCCTCACACGCGCATTTAGCGGAATCTTCCAGAGGCAAATGCCGTGATTTGGCGAGTTTAACCAGCAACGGTAAATTTGCGCCGTAAATAACTTTTCGCGCGCCGCTTTCGCAGGCATTGACGGCCAAATTGGACGGCGTGCCCCCAAATAGATCGGTGACCACAATCACCCCGTCGCCGACATCCACCGCTTTTACCGCTGCCTTTATTTCGGCCTGCTTATCCTCGCGTGCATCGCCTCTAGAAATCGAAATCGCGATTGTGCCGGGTTTTTTCCCGACCACATGCTCCATCGCCAACAGATATTCTGCCGCCAATCCGCCATGGGCTACAATCACAATACCAATCACGTTTTTGCCTCCATTTTTGGCCAGCGGGGCATTTCTCTGTGCAATAATCGCGGCGACCAGCCTGCTTGCTCCAAAGTTTGCGCCAGTTTCTCGGCGACAAAAACAGAGCGGTGTTGCCCGCCAGTGCAGCCAAGCGCAAGGCTTAGATAGGCTTTACCCTCGGCTTGATAGGCTGGCAATAGCAGTTTGGTAAATTCGGTGAGCTGCGTGAAAAACGGAGAAAACAACAGGTCTTTCGAGATATAATTCCCCACTTCGGGTTCTTGTCCGGTAAGCGCGCGAAGCTCGGGCTGCCAATGGGGGTTTTTCAGAAAGCGACAATCAAACATCAAATCCGCAGCCTGCGGCACCCCGCGCTTATAGGAAAACGAAAGCACAGATACGGCTAGCTTTGAGGGGCGGCCCTTCATAAACCAGCGCTCCAATTTGCCGCGCAGCTGGTGGGGGGATAAATCCGAGGTATCCACCAGAATATCGGCGCGGTTTTTTACATCCGCGAGCAAGCCCAATTCGTATTCTATGCCCATCTCGGGAGAGCCATCCGGCGAGGCGGGATGGCGCCTTCGGGTTTCGCTAAATCGCTTGAGAAGCGTGCTTTTCGCGCTGTCCAAATACAAAAGCGTGACCCGATATTCGGGGTGGCTATGGATGGCTTCAATCAATTCCAGCAATGCCACACTGGAAAAACCGCGTGTTCGGGTGTCCAGCCCGATGGCCAGCGCTTTGGGGCTGGGCGCGCCTGAGAGGATGCGGTTTACGATATCCAAAGGCAGGTTATCTATCGCCTCCATCCCGAAATCTTCCAGAATTTTGATCGTGGTTGTTCGTCCGGCACCTGCGGGTCCGGTTACGAATATAATCTCTTGTTTCTTGTCCATATTGCTAGCTTTCCGATTGCGGAATCAACCGCCCATTCCCTAACAAACACCAGATAACGGCCCCAATATCCGGAAGGTTTTTCCCTGGAATCAGGGGCACATGCTGCCCGAGAATCATATAGGTTTCCGAATTTGGTAATCGCATAGCCGCAGTTTTATCCAGATCGACGACAAAGGCCAGCCTTGCTTGCGCAACCGCAGGCAGCGAGATCAGCCCGATGCCGCGCGCCTCGATCATGCCGTAGGTGCTATCGGGGCATTTCAGCATCAATCCCTCATCGCTCGCTTCAACGTAAACCGCATCATCCGCCACCAGATCAGCGCCGAGCGCCATCAGCTGAAACGCGAGCGATGATTTGCCGGAGCCTGATTTTCCGATCAGCAAAGCGCCACGCCCCATTCGCGCAATCGCCGTGCCGTGCAGCGCGCTCATTGTGGCAGCTTGACGATAAACCGCGCACCGCCCCCAGCCGCATTTTCAGCCCGAATGGTGCCGCCATGCGCTGTCACAATTTGCTTGGATATCGCCAATCCTAGTCCGGAATGCTCGCCAAACTGCTCAATCGGGCGCTCGGAATAGAAACGGGTGAAAATATCGTCCAGATTCTCTGGCGGAATGCCCGGCCCATTGTCTAACACCTCGACCTCTAGCTGTTCTGCCTCGGTGTTTCTTACTGTAATGCGGACCCAGCCATCCTCGGGCACAAAGCTGAGAGCGTTGGAGACGAGATTCGAAAATACCTGCTCCAAACGGCTTTGAATACCGGAGAGGCGGCAATCACCGGCTTGAACATCCAGCTCGATCTTCTTTGTCAACTTTTCCGAAGGGGGCTGTAAATCATCAACAACTACAAGGAGTAACTCGCGGATATCCACATCCTCCCATTTCTCTCGCACCAGATTTGCCTCAATCCGGGAGGCGTTTGAAATGTCGGTCACCAGCCGATCCAGCCGCTCTACATCATTTTGAATAACCTCGAGCAACGCATCGCGGGAGTCTTTATCGGTGACATAGCTGAGGGTTTCCACCGCAGATCGCAGCGAGGTAAGCGGGTTTTTTATTTCGTGTGAAACATCGGCGGCAAAGGATTGATTCGCATCGATCCGGTCAAGCAGCGCATCGGTCATATTGCGCATCGAGCGTGAAAGATCGCCGATTTCGTCCGGTCTGGCCGATAGATCCGGAATATTCACCCGTGCCAGATTGAGCTGCCCCCCCGCCTCGTCCCGCGCCTGCTGCGCCGCAGCAGAAAGGCGGCGCAGAGGGCGGGCGATTGAATTGGCCAAAACCATCGATAAGACGATCGAAGATAGCGTTGCGAGCAAAAAAACTTGCAGTATTTGCTGGCGAGCCGCTCTTATAATACGGTCTATTTCACCGCGACGGGTGGAGATCAGGATCACCCCCACCAAGCCGCGATCAAAGATAACCGGGGCGGCTACGGCAATATATATTTCACCACCCACCGCAATATATTCGATTTTGGTTCGCTCTTCCGCCTGCATTGCCTCCATAGCCAATTCGCTAAATCGGGTTTGCAGGTTTTGCTCCAAAACATCCGGATCACTCTCCACCTGAGGCGTGGAAACCTTTTGCCAGAGCCTTTGCAGCGCGCCGGTAAACGCATCCGATTCGCTTGCTACGGGGGCCAAAGCCCCGCCCTCCGGCACATACATAAGCTGGACCTGACCGGTTTCTCCGTAAATCTGCACAATAGATTCGGATTTCGACGCCATCACATCAAACAAGGCGCGAACCGGCGCATTTCCCAAATCGTCAAAGGCGGGATCCTCCTCATGACTACGAATAGCCGCAGCCATAATCTCGACCTCCTGCGAAAGGCTCGCGCTCCGAAATTGCACCTGCGCCTCTTGTGCCTGATTAAGATACAAAACGCCGCTCACCAGAATGCCAAGCGCGATCAGGTTAAACAGAATGATTTTACGCGCCAAGGGCGAACGATTAAAAACAAGCCAGCGGCGCGGCTTGCTCGGGCGCGGCTCGCTATGCTCAAGGTTAAGCATTTTATCTACAAGGTCGTCTTTGACCATCTAAGCCTCGTTATACCGATAGCCAACGCCATACAGCGTCTCGATCGAAGCATAGCTGTCATCCACCTTTTTGAACTTTTTCCGAAGGCGCTTAATGTGGCTATCAATCGTGCGGTCATCCACATAAACCTGATCTGTATAGGCCGCATCCATAAGTTGGTTTCTGGACTTTACCACCCCAGGGCGCTCGGCCAACTCGTTCAAGATAATAAATTCCGTTACCGTCAGCACCACAGGCTGATCTTTCCATGTTACCTTATGGCGTTGTTTATCCAGCACTAACGATCCAGAGACGATCAAAT
>WFUK01000189.1 GCA_015485015.1 Paracoccaceae bacterium
GGGTGGGGTGAAGCTGTTGCGGATCTATTCGCTATTTCGCCACGGGCAGCGCGAGATCGAGCGGCTATCCCATCCGCATTCCATTGGCCGCTCCGGCACCTCGACGCGGCGGTTTCGCCGCCAAGGGGCGGAGCTGGCTTGGGTGTTTTTGATGCTGTTTGTGATGTCGATCGGGGTGGTAGCCTTGGCTTTGTCATTATTAAACATCCAGTTTGAAGATGCTTTTGCGCTGGCGGTGGCCAGCCTTACCAATACCGGTCCGATTTATATGGCATTAGGAGACCCCGCGGCGCATTATTCCAGCCTGTCAGACACCGCGATTGCCATTATTTCAGCGGCGATGATATTGGGCCGAGTGGAAACTCTAGCCCTGATTGCATTGCTCAATCCGGAATATTGGCGGCACTAATCGCATGATTTTGAGAATTTTATTGCGATTAGCACTGGAATCTGATGAGCAAAGCCCCCATTATCAAGGGTAATAACAACCAATGACCTCGAAAACCGGGGCATAGAAAAAGGCTCGAACTATGGCTGCCGATAAGCAAAATCTGCAAGACGCATTTTTGAACAATGTGCGCAAAGAAAAAAATCCTGTCACTGTGTTTTTGGTGAATGGCGTAAAGCTGCAAGGGGTTATTACATGGTTTGACAATTTTTGTGTCCTGCTGCGCCGGGATGGCGCGTCACAATTGGTATATAAACACGCGATTTCGACGATCATGCCGTCGCAACCGGTGCATCTTTATGATTCAGAAGAGAGCAGTTCTTAATTGACCGAAACCATTCGCGCCGCCGTATTTCATCCAAACCTCAAGGGGAAGGCTGAAAAGCGGCGCTTGCCCGATAATGCGCTCTTGGAGGCGGTAAGCCTTGCCGAGGCCATGGAGCTTGAGGTGGTGTCAGCCTTGGTTGTGCCAATCGCCAAGCCCAATGCCGGAGAGCTGTTTGGTTCGGGCAAAGTGACAGAGCTGGCGGATTTGCTGGAGGCGCAAGAGGTCGAGCTTGTGATTGTGGATGGCTTGCTTTCCCCGATCCAGCAGCGCAATCTGGAGGAACGCTGGAAGGTAAAAGTGCTGGATCGCACGGGGCTAATCCTCGAGATTTTTGGCGCTCGGGCGGCTACGCGAGAGGGGGTGCTTCAGGTCGATCTGGCGCATTTAACCTATCAAAAGTCCCGCCTTGTGCGCAGCTGGACCCATCTGGAGCGCCAACGCGGCGCCATGGGCACGGTTGGTGGTCCGGGTGAGACCCAGATCGAGAGCGATAGGCGAGCGATTTCCGACGCCATTATTCGGATCAAAACCCAGCTTTCCAAGGTGGTGAAAACCCGGGCTTTGCACCGCGCGGCACGCAAGAAAATTCCTTATCCCATTGTGGCTTTGGTTGGCTATACCAATGCCGGTAAAAGCACTATTTTCAATCGCTTAACCGGCGCTTCGGTGCTGGAAAAGGATATGCTATTTGCTACGCTTGATCCAACAATGCGGGCGATTGAGCTGCCAAACGGTCGTAAGGTGATCCTTTCGGATACCGTTGGTTTTATCTCGAATCTTCCGACCCAGCTGGTCGCCGCCTTTCGCGCGACCTTGGAGGAGGTGCTGGACGCGGATCTGATTTTGCATGTGCGCGACATTTCGCATGTAGATAGCAATGCGCAGGCCCAGGATGTGCGCGAAATTCTGGCGGAGCTTGGCGTGAAGGACAGCCAGTCGGACTCGATGCTGGAGGTCTGGAACAAGATCGATTTGCTGCCTGACGACCAAAAAGAAGCGCGGGAAACCATCGCCGCCAGAGAAGATAAAATCTGCGCATTTTCGGCGATCTCGGGCGAAGGGCTGGAAGCGCTTTACCAAAAGATCGATGCCGGCTTGGCCGAGCCTGTGCTGGAAGAAACATTACTGGTCGATTATGCCAACGGAAAATCAAGGGCATGGCTGTTTTCCAACAATCTGGTAACCGCAGAAAACCCGACAGAAGAGGGCTATCAGCTTGAGGTTTGCTGGACAGAAAAGCAGCGAAACCAGTATAACAGGTTGTAAATTGGCCAAGCGTTTTACGCATAATAGATATTATGTTACTAAAGTGTAAAGCCAGCGCGCGCTAAAAGGTTAATGCTTCATGCCAAAACGAGCCATAC
>WFUK01000190.1 GCA_015485015.1 Paracoccaceae bacterium
GCCACGGGCTAGAAGGCGATTTCAACCGCAAAGAAACCAGCGCCTTTGCGGGCTTGATGGGTAAGCAGGTAGCGGCCAAAGGGGTAACCGTGGTGGATGACGGCACCATCCCCGATCGCCGCGGCTCGATCAGCTTTGACGACGAGGGCACCCCGAGCCAACGCAATGTGCTGATCGAGGACGGCATCCTCGTGGGCTATATGCAAGACCGTCAGAATGCCCGCCTGATGGGGGTGCCGGCCACGGGCAACGGACGGCGGCAATCCTATGCCCACGCCCCGATGCCGCGCATGACCAATACGGTGATGGAAAGCGGCGATGCCAATCCGGAAGACGTAATAAAAGAGATCAAAGACGGCATTTATGCGGTGAATTTCTCCGGCGGGCAGGTCGATATCACCAACGGTAAATTCGTGTTTAGCTGCACCGAGGCCTATAAGGTGGAAAACGGCAAAATCCAGTATCCGGTCAAGGGGGCCACATTGATTGGCGATGGTCCTTCAGCCCTGCGCCAAGTGCGCGCCATTGGCAATGATAGCGCAATGGACCCCGGCATCGGCTCCTGCGGTAAAGCCGGGCAAACGGTTCCGGTCGGTGTTGGCCAGCCCACCTTGCTTATCGGCGGCCTCACCGTTGGCGGCTCTGTTGGCTAGCCACCGACATAACGCATTTTGCCCAAGGGCAAAATGCACCATAGCCTCGGCTTCGCCTCGGCGGTCCTTACCGTGAAAAACCACATCCTTCTTCACTCTTGCTCAAATACTCAAAACCTGTCCACACCCACCGCCCCGTCCGCGCGGCGCGTATCCAAGCCAGCAAAGCGGCGCAACGCAAGCCGCGCCGCCAAAGTCAGACCCCGTTCACTCCGCGCAAAAACAAATCCGCCACCATTTTCGCATATTCCCGCCGATCCCCTTCGCTGCCACTGCGATTCCACATGAAATACCAATTGGTCATGCCAAAAAGCGACATGGTAACCCCGTGCAGCTTCGCCTCCGGCAGCCCCGTGGCCACCTCGCGGATCGCATCCGACACCTTCTTGATCAGCCGCCGCTGGATGTCATTCACCCCCGCCTGCTGTTCTTTGGTCAGCACATCGCGGCTATTGATCAATATCCGGTGCAGATCATCCGCGCCCTCATAGGCCAGCAAAATTTCCAGCACCACAGCGCGCAGATAGGCCTCCGCCGCTTGCGGCTCCACCGCATCAACCACCGTATTCAGCCCTTCCAGATGGCATTCCAGAATATCGAATAGCAGCTCGGCCTTGCCGGCATAATAGTGGTAGATCAACGCCTTGGATATGCCGCAAGCCTTGGCAATGGCGCTCATCGAGGCGCGGTCCACCCCCTGCGCCGCAAATATGCGCGCCGCAGCCATGCGGATCGCCACCCGTTTTTCGTCGTGATCCTTGGCGATTGTTCGTGCCATATCTACTCCTTGGGGCGGTTATCCACCACCCGCACCGCTTTCCCGAGTGACCGCGCGACCGCCCCGGGTTCGGTGACATCTACCAGAGCCGAAACCCCGACGATAGACTTAATTTTTTTGCCCAGCGCCATGGCCGATGCCCCCCGCTCGGCCTCGCTCGCAGCAGCCTGCGTGGCCTCCACATGCACCACCATCGTATCCATCCGCCCATCGCGGCGCAGCTCGATCTGGAAATGCGGCGCAAGGCTTTTCACCGCCATAATCTGCTCTTCTATCTGGGTTGGAAACACATTTACCCCGCGCAGAATAATCATATCATCGGTGCGCCCCGTGATCTTTTCCATCCGCCGCATCGAGCGCGCCGACCCCGGTAAAAGCCGCGTCAAATCCCGTGTGCGGTAGCGGATAATCGGAAAGCCTTCTTTGGTCAGGGTGGTAAATACCAGCTCGCCCTTTTCACCATCCGCCACCACATCGCCGGTTTCCGGATTGATAATTTCGGGATAAAAGTGATCCTCCCAGATATGCAGCCCGTCTTTGGTTTCCACACATTCATTCGCCACCCCCGGTCCCATCACCTCGGACAGCCCGTAGATATCCACCGCATGCATATCAAAGGCATTTTCCACCTCGGCCCGCATGGCGTTTGTCCATGGCTCGGCTCCGAAAATGCCGACCTGAAGCGGGCTTTCGCGCGGATCAAAGCCCTGCTTGCGGTATTCGTCCAAGATCGACAGCATATAGCTCGGCGTTACCATAATCGTGCTGGCCTCGAAATCCTCGATCAGCCGCACTTGGCGATTGGTCATGCCGCCAGATACCGGCACCACCGTGCAGCCCAGCCGCTCGGCCCCGTAATGCGCGCCGAGACCGCCGGTAAACAACCCGTAGCCATAGGCGATATGCACCACATCCCCCGCCCGCGTGCCACTGGCGCGCATCGAGCGGGCGACAACATCGGCCCATGTAGAGATATCATTTTTGGTATAACCCACCACGGTTGGCTGCCCCGTGGTGCCGGAAGAGGCATGCACCCGCGAGATCTGCTCGCGCGGCACGGCAAACATGCCAAACGGGTAGTTATCCCGCAGGTCCTGCTTCACGGTAAAAGGGAATTTCGCAAGGTCAGCCAAGCTGTGGAGATCATCGGGATGCACCCCCGCGGCGTCGAATTTCGCCTTGTAAAACGGCACGTTCTGATAAGCGTGATTCAGCGACCATTTCATCCGCTTGAGCTGGAGCGCCTGAATTTCATCAAGCGAGGCAATCTCGATCGGCTCCAGATCGCTGCGTTTCGGGGTTAGGTCTTTCATGTCTCGCTCTCCTGAAAATGCTGGCCGCGAATGATTCTGGATCCGCCGCGAAATTCCGCGATTAAATCGCCGTTTTGATTGGTGATCCGCACATCGTAAATGCCGGAGCGACCCGCGCGCGAACGCTCGACCGCATGCGCCCGCAGCACATCGCCCGCAAAGGCCGGCGCGATATAGGTCATGGAATTATGCTGCGCCACCGCCACCTGATTATAGCTGTTGCAGGCCAGCGCAAAAGCGCTATCGGCCAAGGCATAGCTCACCCCGCCATGGCAGGTTTTGTGGCCGTTGCAATGATGCGCCAATACCGGCATTTGCACCACCGCCTCTCCCGGTACGATTTTTTCGCAGCTTATGCCCAGCCAGCGCGAGGCCTCGTCCGCCCCCCACATGGCATCCCGCGAGCGCTCGGCCCGCTCTTGTGCTGAAATATCGGCCATTGCGGCCCTCCCCGATTGTTTTTTCCCACTTTACATAAGCTGACCATCCGGTCAATAGTAAGGCAAAAATAGGGAGCCGCCATGCACGTCGTCACGACCTCGCTGATTGATGATATCTTGCACGTTACCATAGATAATCCGCCGGTGAATGCCACCTCGCAAGCGGTGCGCGACGGGCTGATGCGGGCGGTGGCCGAGGCATCAAGCGCCCGCGCTGTGATATTGCGCTGTGCTGGCCGCAGCTTTATCGCCGGTGGGGATATGTCGGAATTCGATAGACCCGCCCAAGCGCCAGACCTGCCCGATGTGGTGGCCGCAATCGAAGCCAGCCCCGCCCCGTGGGTTGCACTGCTTCATGGCACGGTGCTTGGCGGGGGCCTTGAGGTCGCGCTTGGCTGCCAGCATCGGATCGCGCTGAGCGGCACGCGGTTTGCCCTGCCCGAGGTCGGCATCGGGCTGATCCCCGGGGCGGGCGGCACCCAGCGATTGCCGCGCTTGGTCGGGTTTGAGCTGGCTTGCGAGATGGCGACGACGGGCCGGATGGTGGAGGCGGAAGTGTTCAAAAAAGCGGGTGGCGTGGATGTCGTCACCCATGACCTTGAGCGCGCGGCGCGGGTTTGGCTCGCCGATACGCCGGCCAGGCCAAGCCCGATCAGCACCCGCCCGCGCCCAACGGCTGATCCTGCTTTTATCGCCGGCACTCGCGAGAAGCTGGCCAAATCCGCCAAGGGGGCCAAGGCTCCGTTTTATAATTTGGAGGCGCTGCTTTGGGCCTGCGAAACCGACTTTTCCGAAGGCCAGCCACGCGAGCGGGCCTGGCATCTTAGGCTGCGCCAATCAGACGAATCCAAAGCCCTGCGCCATGCGTTTTTTGCCGAGCGGGCGGCGTCCAAGCCGTTAGTAATAAAGGGAGTTTCTCCGCGTGATATAAGCGAGGTTGCCATTGTTGGTGGCGGGCTGATGGGCGCGGGGATTGCCGCCTCGATGCTGTTTGCCGGGCTGAAGGTGGTGCTGCTCGAGGTCAGCCCGGAGGCCGC
>WFUK01000191.1 GCA_015485015.1 Paracoccaceae bacterium
GGGCATATCCCCGCCTTTTTTTTGGTGGGTTAAAACCCACTCTATATTTTGTTGGGAATGGGAATGGGGGAGGGCGGCTAGCTCTCCCCAACCCGTCAACCTCTATCCCGCGACGCTCTTGAGCAGCGCCGTTAGGCTGGTCAGCTTGGCATTGATCAAGCCTTGATCCCCTCGGCTTTCGATATTGAGCCGCACCAAAGGTTCGGTGCCTGACGGGCGAACGCTCATCCGCCAGTTGCCAAAATCAAGGCTCAAACCATCGGCATGAGAAATTTCGATCGCCTCCGGCCCAAGCTCACGCTCGATATGGGCCAGCGCGGCGGCGGGGTCTTTGATCACAAAATTCTGCTCGCCAGTAGTGGGAAAGCGCGCCGCCCGCTTGGATACCAGCTCGCCCAGCCCCGTGCCGCTGGTTGAGATCAGCTCGGCAATCAGCAGCCACGGGATCATGCCGCTATCGCAATACATAAAATCGCGAAAATAGTGATGCGCGCTGACCTCGCCGCCATAAGCCGCGTTGGTTTTGCGCATCAGCGCTTTGATAAAGGAATGCCCGACGCGGGATTGAATGGCCTCGCCGCCCGCCTGCGCCACCACCTCCTGCGTGTCCCAGATCAGCCGTGGATCATGGACGATCGCCGCGCCCGGCTGATGCGCCAGCGCTTGCTGGGCCAGCAGGCCAACGATATAATAACCGTCGATAAAAGCGCCCTGCGCATCAAAGAAAAAGCAGCGGTCAAAATCGCCATCCCACGCTACGCCAAAATCCGCACCATGCTGGCGCACCGCCTCTGCCGTGCGCGGCTGGTTTTTGGGCAGGATCGGATTGGGGATGCCATTGGGAAAGCTCGGGTCAGGCGCATGATCGAGCTTGACGAATTCCAGCGGCGCACCAGCGGCCTTTAGCGCGGCCTCAATCGCATCAAAGCTGGGACCAGCGGTGCCATTGCCCGCATTTACCAGAATTTTCAACGGGCGCAGCTTGGCGGGGGTGATAAAAGATACCACCTTGGCGGCGTAAGCTGCGCGCGGATTTTCAGACCGCCGTTTGCCTCGGCGCGGCGCTTTGGTAAAGCCGCCGATCTCGGCGCGAGCTTTGATCGCCTCCATTTCGGTCAGCGGGTCCAGCGGGCGCGAGCCTTTGGCGACGATCTTCATGCCGTTATATTCAATCGGATTATGCGACGCCGTGACCTCGATCCCCAGATCGGCTTCCAGATGGCTGGTGGCAAAATAAACCTCCTCGGTGCCGCACATGCCGATATCCAGCACATCCACCCCGTGTTCGATAAAACCGCGCGCCAAGGCTTCCAGCAGGGCCTGGCTGCTTTCGCGGCTATCGCGGCCCAGCACTACCTCTTTGGGCTGGCGGATTTCGGCAATGGCGGCGGCGATATCATAGGCGATGCTCTCGTCCAGATCCTCGCCAAGCTTGCCGCGAATATCATAAGCCTTAAAGCAGGTCAGGGGGCGCATGGAGTATCCTTTTGTCGTGTTTGGGGAAAAGAGATAGCGGCTGTGGCGAATTTTGGCAAATCCAAAGCCGTTTCCCGAAAGATTATATATTTGTTAACCATTTGTTATCCGCTAGAGTGCGAAGCTAAAGTGAATTGACGCAAAGGGTGGCCGAATGGGTGAAGGCGAAGCGCGGGTGCAGCCCGTGATATTGGCAGGCGGGGATGGCACCCGCCTCTGGCCGCTTTCGCGCCGGCATTACCCCAAGCCGTTTTTGCCGCTGGGCGGGCAGGCGACCTTGCTGCAACAAACGCTGGCCCGGCTGGAGGGCGGAGGTTTTTCCCCGCCGCTGGTGATTTGCGCCGAGGAAACGCGGTTTTTGGCCGCCGAGCAGCTTCGGCAATCCGGGGTGGATGGCTGGCGGTTATTGCTGGAGCCGGAGGGGCGAAATACCGCGCCCGCCATTGCGCTGGCCGCGCTGAGCCTTGAGGATGATCCGGTGTTGCTGGTGATGCCTGCGGATCACCGGATCGAGGATCGCACGGCCTTTCTGGCTGCCGTGAAGCGCGGGCAGGGGCTGGCAGAGGCGGGAAAGATGGTGACCTTTGGCATTCAGCCCGAGGGGCCGGAAACCGGCTATGGCTATATCAAAAGCGGCGCAGCGCTGGGCGAGGGGCTGGAGGTCGTGCGCTTTGTCGAGAAGCCCGATCTGGCGCGGGCAAAAGCCTATCTGGACGAGGGCGGATATTTCTGGAATAGCGGGATATTTATGTTTCGCGCCAGCGTCTATCTGGCCGAGCTAAAGCGCTTTCGCTCCGATATTCTGGCGAGCTGTGAGGCGGCAGCCAAGGGCGCGACCATCGATTTTGATTTCACCCGAATTGACGAGGCGGCGTTTTTGCAATCACCAGCGGAATCGGTGGATTACGCGGTGATGGAGCAAACCGGGCGCGCCGTGATGGTGCCAATGCAGGCGGGCTGGTGCGATATCGGCTCTTGGCAGGCGCTGTGGCAGGTTTTGGATAAATCCGAGGCCGGAAATTGCGAGGTGGGCGATGTGGTGAGCCTTGACGGGCGGGGCAACTATATCCACGCCGATAGTCGGCTGGTGGCCACGGTCGGGCTGGAAAACATGCTGGTTATTGAGTCCAAAGACGCGGTTTTGGTAGCGCCATTGGAGCGCGCGCAGGAGGTGAAGGCGCTGGTGACGCAGCTAAAGGCACAAAACCGGCTTGAGCTTCACCACCATCGGGAGGAATTTCGGCCTTGGGGGAAATATGATTGCGTTGATTGCGGTGATGGCTATCTGGTGAAGCGGATCACGGTGAACCCCGCTTCGCGGTTATCCTTGCAAAAGCACAAGCACCGCGCCGAGCATTGGGTGGTGGTGGCGGGGCGCGCGCGGGTTACGCGCGGCGATCAGGTGTTTGAGCTAAGCGCCAACCAATCCACCTATATTCCGCTGGGCGAGGTCCATGCTTTGGAAAATATCGGGCCAGAGCCGCTGGAACTGATCGAGGTGCAATCGGGCGAGATCCTGAGCGAGCAGGATATTATTCGCTTTGAGGATGATTACGGGCGCGGCTAAAAGCTTGAACCGCCTCTGCGTGGCCGCTAGGGTAGGCCCATTCATTATGCGGAGTTTACCATGAAGACCTTTTCCCGAATTCTGGCCACCACCCTTGCGCTTTCGAGCGCCAGTGCCGGCTTTGCCCAAACCGCGCCATGTGGTGGCAATTTTAACAGCTTCATGCGGCAGGTGGGCGAGGAAGCCCGCGCGCAAGGCTTGCCTCAAAGCGCGATTGATGCCGTCTTGGCCGCCGCAAGACCCGATGCCAAAGTGCTGCGCTTTGATCGGGCGCAGGGGGTATTCCGCCAGACATTCCTGCAGTTTTCCCAGCGCTCGATCAGCGGCTCCCGCTTGCGCATTGGCGCGCAAAAGCTTGAGCAATACGCCGATGTTTTTGCCCGCGCCGAGCGGGAATTCGGGGTGCCGCCCGAGGTGATTTTGGCCTTTTGGGCGCTGGAAACCGATTATGGCGCGGTGCAGGGCGATTTTAATACCGTCAGCGCCTTGGCGACCCTGGCCCATGAGTGCCGCCGCCCCGATCTATTTCGCCCACAGCTTTTTGCCGCGATCGAGCTGACCGCCAATGGCGATCTTTCCCCCGCCACCACCACCGGCGCCTGGGCGGGCGAGATCGGCATGGTGCAAATGCTGCCGCTGGATATTCTGAACAAAGGCATGGACGGGGATGGCGATGGCCATGTAACCCTGAAAACCAGCGCGCCCGATGCGATTATGACCGGTGCGCGCCTGGTCAGCGATCTGGGCTGGCGGCCAAACGAACCGTGGCTGGTGGAGGTGGTTGTGCCTTCCGATTTTCCCTGGATTGAAACCGGACTTGATAAAACCATGAGCGTCCGGGATTGGGCGCGCCTCGGGGTGCGGGCGCGCGGCACAGAGCCAAACCGCGATCTGGAAGCCAGCATTTTCGCCCCGCAAGGGCGCTTGGGACCGGTATTTATGGCGCTCCCGAATTATAATGTTTATCGCGAGTGGAACAAATCTTTTGTCTATGCCGCCACCGTTTCTTATATGGCGACGCGCATCGGCGGGGCGGATCGCTATGTGCAAACCACCCCCGAGCCGGGGCTGGAGGGCGACCAGATGGAGCAGCTACAGCGCGCGCTCGTGGCGCGCGGCTATGATGTTGGCGGGATCGACGGAATTTTGGGGGCCAAAACCCGCGCCGCCGTGCAGGCCGAGCAAGCCCGCCTTGGTATGCCGGCAGATGCCTGGCCCACCCCGTCATTGCTGGCGCGCTACTGAGGCTCGCCGGATCAAACCGGCTTGGGCATCAAATCGGCGCTGTGGCATAGCGGCGTTGACGATTTTCCAGCCGGTAGATCTCGCGATCAATTGCGCGTAATCGCCGGTTCAGGCTGGAAAGCGTAACGAGCTGGGCAGGGGTGAGCGTGGGTTGGTTATATTCCAGCAATATCTGGCGTTCTATCTCGCGCTGCTCGGTTTCGAGGCGCAAAATGTCTTGGCCGATCAGATAATATTCTTGCCCCCAATCCCATGATTGAAACAGGGCGCTGGCTTGGGAGGCCGGGCAAACCGGATTGATCTCGCGACCAGCGCGCCCGATAGAATAGGCATTTTGCGGCGTGCAATAAAGTGTAAGCCCCTGCGTGCGCCCCGCCATCCATGCGGCCGTATCCGGCACGATGCCCGCCTCCGAGCAGGCATCAAAATGCCGCGAGATATAGCTCTCCGGCCGACCATTCACCCCGTCGCTATAGCCAATGCCGCGCCAATCACCATTTTGGCATTGCTCTTGGGTAAGCGAGGCGCAGGCCCCCAAAAATAGCATAAATCCCAAAGATGAATATAGGCGCATGAGCGTCTCCCGAGTTGTATTCCGCCTATATGAACATTTTTATCGCCCCTTGCAAATGACCTTATGAATTGCGACAAGCACAGGCATGAATATGCCCATCATCGAATATCAGCGCCTGCTTATCTGGCTATTGGCGACCACACTCGCCGTTAGCGCGGTTTTTGCCGCCTTTCCGCAGATTGATCTCTATGCGGCGGCCCTGTTTTACAATTCCGGCTTTGGCTGGAATGAGGTTCCGGCGTTGCAATTTATTCGCACGGCCCTGATTTGGGGCATGACCGGATTCGCGATCCTTATAGCGTTGGCTTTTGGCTGGGCATGGCTGCGCGGCAAGCCGATGCGGGCGCTGGGCTATGCCTTGGCGGTGATCTTGGTCGGGCCGTTATTTTTGGTAAATACCGTGCTGAAAAACAACTGGGGCCGCGCCCGGCCAGCGGAAATTTTGCAATTTGGCGGAGATAGCCTGTTCACGCCGGCCTATTTATACACCAATGAATGTGACACGAATTGCTCGTTTACCTCGGGTGAGGGCGGCGCGATTGCGACCGTCGCCATCCTGATCGCCTTTTTCGCCTGGCCCAAGCTGGGCCATATAGGGCGGCGCTGGTTGGTGGCGGGCTTGAGCGCTTTGGTGCTGCTCGGCGCGGGGTTGCGCGTGGCTATGGGGCGGCACTTTTTGTCAGACACCCTGCTTTCCATCCTGTTTTGCGCTTTGGTTGCCGCTGTTTTATATCGCCTGTTTTATCCGGCAGATAGCAGAGCCGGTTAGGCGATTTTCCGAAGATAGCGGCGCAGGAAATGCGCATCGCCCTCGGGGCCTAGGCGGCTGGGGGCGGCCTCGGAATTTTCCCAGACCGGCCGATGGAAAGCCTCGCTTGGTGGGCCAAGGCGGAGGACAGCCCGACACAGGTAAATATGGGCGATTTTCATGGCATATAAGTCATATTCCGGCATGTAGGTATAGCGTTTGTAGCAGGCAAAATGGCGGTATGGCTCTATTTTCCAGCCGGTTTCTTCCATGGCCTCGCGGTGTAAGGCAGGCAGCGGATGCTCGCCTTGGTCAATCCCGCCACCGGGCAGCTGGATTTCGGCTTCGAACCCCGGCTCGGCCTGCTCGGTCAGCAAAATTTGCGACCCCTTGGTGATGATCGCATAGAC
>WFUK01000192.1 GCA_015485015.1 Paracoccaceae bacterium
ATACAGGCCGAGGATGAGGAAATCCGGTCGCCATTCACCACCTGCCCGATTTGCGGATAGCGCACATCAGGGCCGCTGCGAATGGCCAGAAATCCATCCGCCCCGCTGGAAAGCCCGCCCACCGTGCAGCTACGCTCCCGCGAGGTTTTGGCGGGGAATACATCAAGCTGCTGCAAAGCCTGCGGCCAGCGGCCCAGCACTTGGCCACCGCGCCCGAAAACCAGCGCGCCATAGCGGCCATAGACCGAAATCCGGTCTCGCGCGGTATCGATATTGCAGCCCCGCCCGGCTTCGGCCTGTTCGATTTGCGAGATGCGATTCAGCGCGCTTTCGCTCAAGCTCGGCGGGCCAACCCCGCAATCGCCATTGTCAAATACCGCCTGCCCGAGCGCGGTATCAAAGCACTTTCCGGCAGCATTATAAATCTGGTTGCGCTCAAGCCATAGCGATTCGCAGCTACTGCGAGAGGAGCCGGACGCGGGAAAGGCTTCGGAAAGCGCGGGAATCGGGGCTAACCCGAGGATAAACAATAGATATTTTAGCATTTCGCCCCAGTCAGCCTGCCGTTACATCATGAGCATATAGCCAATCAAAGGGCTTAAGCAAGGCAGCACCGGGCAGAATGGATAACGCTTTATGCGCCGCGCCGCGAAATAAAGGCTGGCGCAGATGATACGACCACGCATTGCGCGCCGCGCCTTTTTGCACCCGCGAGCAGCGGGTTTTGCGCGCCATTTCATAGGCTTGCAGCCCGGATGCCACATCTGCACCAGCCGCAAGGCATTGCGCCAGCACATAGGCATCCTCCAGCCCCATCACCGCGCCTTGGGCCAGAAAGGGCAGCATCGGATGGCAGGCATCGCCGAGCAGGGCAATATTTCCCTCCGTCCATTTAGGCAGCACTGGATGGGCAAACAGGCCCCAAAGAAACGTCTCCTCCACCGCGTCCAAAAGCTGGCGCACAGGCGAGGCGAAGCCTGCAAAAGCCTGCCGCAGATTCTGCGCGTCATCGGGAATATTCCAGCCCTCATCAGCCCAAGCCTGCCGCTCCTCCACCGCCACAAAATTGATCATCGAGCCGCCGCGCAGCGGATAGGCCACCAAATGCCGCCCCTTGCCCATAAATACCTGCGCCGCATTCTCAAACAGCCCCCCGGGCAGGCGGGCGGCCGGCACCAGCCCGCGCCACGCCACCTGTCCGGTAAATTCCACCGGCCTGCCTTGAAACACCTGCTCGCGCAGGGTCGAGCGCACGCCATCCGCGCCAATCACGCAGCTCGGAGCAATCCGCGCGCCGTTTTCAAATATCAGTCCGCCAGCGTCAGCCTTTTTCAGCCGCGCCCCGAATACCAGCTTCACGCCGCGCGCTCGCGCCCCCGCTTCCAGCGTGGCCAAAAGATCGGCGCGGTGAAATTGCCAATAGGGGCGGCCATAGCGGTGGGTGGCGGCCGCGCCCAAGGGCAGCCGCGCCACCTGTGCGCCACGATAATCGCGCAGCACCACCGCCTCTGGCGCATTGGCCAGAGGGGCGGCGGCCTCGCGCAGGCCCAAAGCCTCCAGCACCGCCACGCCATTCGGGCTGATTTGCAACCCCGCGCCAACCTCGCCCAAGGCGCTTGCTTGCTCATAGACCGTAACTTGCGCGCCCTTTTGCGCCAGCGCAATCGCCGCCGCCAAGCCGCCAATGCCCGCGCCGATCATGGCGATATCCTGGGTTTTCATGTCCATTCAGCTTTGCCTCACAATATTTGCCGCCAACAGCGCTTCGGGGTTTTCCACCCCTAGCAATTGCATAATTTCGACGCTATCCGCCCCGTCTGCGGGCAGGGTGGTTGGCGTGGCAATCGGCGATTCAAAGCGCGGGGTGACGGCGGGGTGGCACAGGCCCGCATGGGTTTCCAGCGCGTTTCTGGCTTGCATATGCGGGTGGCCTCCTGCCTCGACATAGGTCAAAACCGGCGTAACGCAGGCCTCGCTACCTTCAAATATCGCAGCCCATTCCGCCATGGTTTTGCCGGCAAACACCGCCTCCAGCCGCGCCATTTGCGCCGGATGCAGCGCCGCATCGTTTTGCGGCCCGAAATCCGCCGCCTCAATCTCCAGCCGCGCCAGCATCTCGGCAAAAAACGCTGGCTCAATGCAGCCCACCGCCATAAACCGCCCGTCAGCGCAGCGATAGCAACGATAATACGGCACGCCACCATCCAGCCAGTTGGATTGCCGCTTAACGCGCCAGCGCCCCGCCGCGTCCAGCCCGTGAAACATGCCCATCATCGCATTGACCCCGTCAATGATCGCCGCATCCACCACCTGCCCCTTGCCGGTGATTTTGGCCGCGTGCAGCGCCGCCAGAATGCCCATGATCAAAAACATCGAACCCCCGCCATAATCCGCCACCAGATTAAGCGGCGGTGGTGGTGGGCGGTCCGCATCGCCAATGGCCTGCAAAGCGCCAGTCAGGGAAAGGTAATTGATATCATGTCCG
>WFUK01000193.1 GCA_015485015.1 Paracoccaceae bacterium
AGACAGGCCCGATACCGCGCCCTCGGACGGGGCCAATATGCTGCCGCTGGAAGCTCTGCCGTCGCTATTGGACCGCTGGAAGGCCTTGGACGAATTAAGCAAAGGATAGAGCATGCGTGATTTTCAGCAGGACGGCCGCTCGGCGGTATATAGCCAAAACGGGATGTGCGCGACCTCGCATCCGCTGGCCGCCAAAGTGGCGATTGATATGCTGGAAGCGGGGGGCAATGCGGTGGATGCCGGCATTGCCGCCGCGATGGTGCTGAATATTTGCGAGCCGCAAATGACCGGTCTCGGGGGGGATTGCTTTATCCTGCTTCAGCCCGCCGAGGGCGCGGATTTTGTCGGGCTGAATGCCTCGGGGCGGGCACCGGCGGGGATGTCTGCGGCGCGGCTGCGCGAGGCGGGGCATTCAGCCATTCCCGATGGCAGCGCCGATGCCGTTACCATCCCCGGCGCGGTGGACGGGTTTGTGACGCTGGCGCAGGATCATGGCCGCATGGCGCTGAGTGACGTGCTGGCCCCCGCCATTCGCTATGCCGAAGAAGGCGTGCCGGTTGCGCCGCGTGTGGCGTTTGATTGGGCGATTGCGGCACCGCGTTTGCAGGGCCATGCCCGTGATCTATATTTGATCGGCGGGGCTGCACCCAAGGCGGGGCAGCTATTTGCCGCGCCGGAGCAGGCCGAGGTATTGCGCCGGATCGCGGCTGAGGGCCGCGCTGGATTTTATGAGGGCGAGGTGGCACAAGATATGGTGGATAGCCTGCGCGCCCATGGCGGCAGTCACAGTATGGAGGATTTCGCCGCCACCAAATGCGATTATGTGACGCCGATTAGCACCGATTATAATGGCCACAGGCTGACCGAGCTGCCGCCCAACGGCCATGGGGCGATTGCGCTTCTGATGGCAAATATCCTCGGGCATTTTGATATCGCGGGCCTAGACCCGCTGGGAGCGACGCGCGCGCATCTGGAAGCCGAAGCCGCCAAGCTGGCCTATGATGCGCGGGATCGCTTTATTGCCGACCCGATGCCGGAAGGCCGTCTGGATCATCTGTTAAGCGCAAAAACCGCCGCAGATCTGGCGGGGTTGATTGATCCCGCCTCGGCGATGCACCTGCCAAACGAACGGCTGGAATCGGTGCATAAGGAAACCGTATATCTGACCGTGGTTGATAAAAACCGCATGGCGCTGTCGTTGATTTATTCGGTGTTTCACAGTTTTGGCAGCGGCATTGCGACAGAAAAATTCGGCCTGCTGATGCAAAATCGCGGCGCGGGCTTTACCCTGCAAGCGGGCCACCCCAACGAGGCGATGGCGGGCAAGCGCCCGATGCATACGATTATTCCGGGGATGCTGGAAAAACGCGGCGAATTCCTCATGCCGTTCGGGGTGATGGGCGGGCAATACCAGCCCAATGGCCATATGCGCTTCCTGTCCAATATCGCCGATTTCGGCATGGACCCGCAAGCCGCCATCAGCGCCCCGCGCAGCTTTGCCCATGCGGGTGAGCTGGCATTGGAGCGAGGCTATGATGATGCCGTGCGCGCCAGGCTGGCGGCCATGGGCCACCGCGTGATCACCCCCGAAGTGGCGATTGGCGGCGCGCAGGCGATCCGGATTGATGCTGCCACAGGCGGACTTATCGCCGGTTCTGACCCGCGTAAAGATGGCTGTGCGCTGGGGTATTGACGCCAAAACCGGCGCTGGTTATTTGGCCAGTGCGGCCTTCATTTCTTCGTATTCTTCTTTTCTGATCTCGCCAGCGGCAAAACGGCGGTCGAGTATTTGGCGCGGGGTTTCTGCGTCTTTGCTGTGCATACCGCCCCCGCCGCTAAACATGCCGCGCATGAAATAGAAAAACACCGCTAAAAACAGTAGCGGGAATATCCACATATAGCCAAAGCCGCCTTCATATCCAAATGGCATGAGTATCTCCTTATATCTCTTGGGTTTTCTTGATGGTTTCTTCCCAAACGCGGAACTGCTCCAGCAGCTCCAGCAATTTCGGGTCTGGTAAGCAGTAATAAATAAACGCCCCGCGCCGCTCGGGGCGCACGAGGCCCGCCTCGCGCATAATCCGCAGATGAAACGACACATTGGTTTGGCTCAGGCCGGTATCCTCCATAATGGTTGAAACCGGCTGGCACTCTAGCCCCAGCCCACACAGGATGCGCAGGCGGTTGGGCTCGGAGAGCACTTTAAAAATTTCTGCCATCGGCTTGACATCACGGCAGGTAAATACAATATCATTCATATGAGTAATCGTTTATATGTTTCAATACTCATATAATGTAACAACTTTGATACAATGTCAAACCAAACCGAGGACAAAGTTATGAACGGTAAAATGAAAGAGATGATGGGCAAGATGGATGCCGACATGAAGGAACAAGGCCAGAGCATGATGGCGCAGTGCAAATCCATGATGGAGCGCATGGAGCCGGATATGAAGGCCGAGTGCCAAGGCATGATGAAGCGCTGCAAATCAATGATGGGCGAGAGCGACAAGCCAAAAACCGGCGATCTGGTGTTTACGCATAAAGCCGCCAGCAGCTTTGACGAGATCGAAGCGCGGGTCGAGGAAGATGGCAAAAAAATCGGCCTTGGGCTGAAGCATGTGTATCCGTTTTCGAAAAACCTGCCCGAGCAGCAGGGCTTTGCGATTAACGAAGCGGCCTCGGTTTACGAGCTGTGCAAGGCACCACTGGCGGCAGAATTGCTCAACACCCAGCCCGAGCTGAACGTGCTGATGCCCTGCCGGATTAGCATTTACGAGAAAAACGGCGAGGTGTTTGTGACCATCCCCAACCTTGAAACCCAGCTTGAGGCTTTGGGCGCGGAAGGTGAGCTGAAGGCCAATATCCTTGATCTCTATGCAAAAATGGTCGAGATGATCAAAGCTTGGTAACCCCACCCCGGAGGCAGGGAAAATGAACGACTACATCCTGTATTTTTCCCTGACGCTGGGGTTTTCCACGCTGTTTTCCGTGGGCGGCATCGGCGCGGCGATAGCATTGGTGCCGATTTTCAATGTCGTGGGGATGCCGATCAACCTCGCCAAGGCCATCGGGCTGTTTATCAACACCTCCAGCACCATTACCGCCAGCGTGATGAACTTCAAACGCGGGGTGCTGAACGTCAAGGCGACCCTGCCGCTGATCATTGCCATTCTGCTGGCCACGCCGGTCGGGGCGTATTTGAGCCAGTATATCGTTGATATATGGGTGAAGTGGTTGCTGGTCGGATTTTTGCTGACCAGCGGCTCGCTTTTGTTGTTCCAAAAGCGCGAGGCGAAGTTCGGGTTCCGTAGCCCTGCCCTGCTGGCATTGCTGGGCGGGGGCGTCGGGGTTATTTCCGGCCTGCTGGGCGTTGGCGGCGGCTCGCTGTTAATCCCGCTGCTGATCCTGCTTGGCTACAACGCCAAGGAGGCGGGGATTGCGGTAAGCATGGTGATCCCGTTTTCGTCTTTCGGGGCGTTTACCACATATCTGGGGTTTACCGAAATGGACTGGCCGCTGTTGGGCGTTGTCACCATTGCCGCTATCCTCGGCGGCTATCTCGGCAACCGGATTATGCACTTTAAACTATCGCCGGCGCAGGTCAAAAAACTGATCGGTGTCGTGCTTTACCTTCTGGCGGCCAAAATAGCCGTCGGTTTGTTAACCTGACCAAAGGAAAAAACCATGAACAAGACTTTTCAGAACATGATGGAAAAAATGATGTCGGGCATGATGAAGCCCGAAGACATGCCGCACATGATGGAGACAATGATGGACAACATCTTTGGCCAGATGACGGCCGAGGACCGCATCGCTTTCATCGAAAATATGATGCCGCGCTGTATGGGCATGATCTTTTCCGAAATCGACGAGGAAAGCCGCAAGGAAGTGGCAACCGCCATGCTGGGAAAACTGGCCGATGTGCTGAAGGCGCAGCTTTAGCCTCGGTCAGTCGCGGAAAGAGCGGCTGCCTTTGACCTGTTCCCATGCCCAGACGACCTCGGCGAGGCGTTCCTCGTCGGCGCGGCTGCCGCCGTTGAGGTCGGGGTGCAGGACCTTGACCAGCGATTTGTAGACCTTGCGGATCTCGGTTTTGGTCATCGCGTCACCGGCGCCGAGGATCTCGATCGCCTTGCGTTCGGTCGGCGGCAGGCGGCGCTGGCGCGCGCCGGTCGGCTCGGCGGGATTGAGGGTGCCGTTTTCGCCCAGAACCTCGTAAGGATCGTCGAAGCCTAAGCGTTTGAAGGCCTGTCCCTCGGGGTGGGAGGTGGTTTTGCTTTTCTGTTTCGTCGGGTCGCCGAAGGGTTTGGTTTTGCGTTCCCAGACCTTGTCGGATTCTACTTGTTCGTCGAATTCGGCCTCGGAGTGATGCTCGAAGAAATTCCACTTGCGGTTATATTCGCGGATGTGTTCCTGACAGAACCAGACGAAATCCTCCAGCTGGTCGGGGCTGCGCGGGGCGCGGAACTTGCCGGCCTTCTCGCAGTTTTCATGTTCGCACTGGCGCGAGGAGGTCTCGATCGCGCCGGACATGCCGCGACGACGCGCCCTGCGTTTTTTATCCGCGGAAACCGATATATCGAAACTAAATGGCGAGCGCCGATTCATGGTTGGGCAGTCCTTTCAACTTTCCGACTCAGGCGCAACACCATACAGTTTACGCCAAGATGTCCAAGACCCGATTGCAACAGGAGCAACAATTTATGTCTTACAGCGAGAGAATAAAAGCGAAACTTTCCGAGGCCTTCGATCCGGTGCATCTGGAAGTGATCGACGAGAGCGAGCAGCACCGTGGCCATGGCGGATATGTGGAAGGTGGCGAGACACATTTCAAGGTTATCATGACATCGGCGGCGATGAACGGGCTGAACCGCGTGGCGCGCCAGCGGGCAGTTTACGCGGTGCTGAAGGAGGAGCTGGACGAACGGGTCCATGCGCTGGCCCTGCAGATCGACGGGACCGCGTGAAAAACGGGTTTGTCTATGCCCCGACCGATGATCCGGTCGAGGTGATCCATGCGGATGGTGACATTCTGATCGTCAACAAGCCCGCCGACCTGCTGTCGGTGCCCGGCAAGGCGCTGGAGCATCGGGACTGTCTGGAGAGCCGTTTGCGCGCGCTTTATCCCGATACCCTGCTGGTGCATCGTCTGGATATGGCGACCTCGGGCGTGATGGTGTTTGCGCGCAAACGGCTCTCCAGACAG
>WFUK01000194.1 GCA_015485015.1 Paracoccaceae bacterium
GGCTGGCACAGCGCGGGTGGCGGGGTTTTGGGGCGGGGTGGTTTTGCTGGTGCTTAACCCCAAGGCCTATGTGCTGATGGGGTTGGTGTATACACAATTTGGCCAGCCGGACACGCTGTTTTGGGTTGCCACGATTTTTACCGCCAATAACCTTGTGGCGTTTTGCCTGTTTGCTTGGGGTGGCGAACTGCTGACCAAGCGCATTGCCGCAGGGCAAAACACCAACCGGATTATGGGTGTGTTGCTGGCTGCCGTGGCGGTTTGGATGCTGTTTTTATAGTGGCAACGGCGCTTGCTTGCCCGGCTTCAGCTCGATCTCGTTGGCGTTTATTTTGTCAGACGGGGAGATCGGGTAATCCCCGCTAAAGCAGGCATCGCAATATTGCGGTTGTTCGTTATTGCGGGGCTGGCCCTCGGATACCGCGCGGTAAAGCCCGTCAATACTGATAAACCGCAGGCTGTCCACCGCGAGGTGCTTTTGCATTTGCGCTTCGGTCATGTTGCTGGCCAGCAGCTTGCCGCGCTCGGGGGTATCGACCCCGTAAAAGCAGGGCCATTGCGTGGGCGGGGAGGCTATGCGGAAATGCACCTCTTTGGCCCCCGCATCCTCGAACATCTCGCGGATTTTCACCGTGGTGGTGCCGCGCACCACGCTATCATCCACCAAAATCACCCGCTTGCCCTTGATCAGGGCGCGGTTTACATTCAGCTTCAGGCGCACACCCATGTTGCGGATGCTCTCGGTCGGCTCGATAAAGGTGCGGCCCATATACTGGTTGCGGATAATCCCCATGGCATAGGGAATGCCGCTTTCCTGGGAATAGCCAATCGCCGCTGGCGTGCCGCTATCGGGCACAGGGCAAACGAGGTCGGCCTCCACGGGGGCTTCCTTGGCCAGTTCCACCCCGATGCGGCGGCGGGTTTCATAGACCGAGCGGCCACCGAGGATGCTGTCTGGGCGGCTAAAATACACATGCTCGAAAATGCAAAAGCGCGAGGGGGCTTTGGCGAAGGGGAAGCTGGATTGCACGTCGCTACCGGTAATCACCACCATCTCGCCCGGCTCGATCTCGCGGATGAATTCAGCGCCGATGATATCCAGCGCGCAGGTTTCGGAAGATAGCACATAGCTTTCGCCGAGCTTGCCCAGCATCAGCGGGCGCACACCCAAAGCGTCACGCACGCCGATCAGCTTGGTGCGGGTCATGGCGATCACGCTAAAGGCCCCTTCGACCCTGCGCAGCGCATCCTTGAGCCGCTCGGGGATATTGGCCTGAAAGCTGCGCGCCATCAGATGCACGATGCATTCGCTATCCGAGCTGCTTTGAAAGATCGAGCCATGCTGGATCAGCTCTTTGCGCAGCGCTTCGGCATTGGTCAGATTGCCGTTATGGGCGATGGCGACGCCGCCCATGGATAGCTCGGCAAATAGTGGCTGCACATCGCGAATCGCGGTTTGGCCCTTGGAGCCGGAGGTGGAATAGCGCACATGGCCAATCGCGAGGCTACCCGGCAGGGTTTCCATCAAGCTGGCTTTGGTGAAATTATCGCGCACATAGCCAAAGCGGCGCACCGAGCTAAAACCGGCCTCGGGGGCGTAAGATACAATCCCGCCCGCCTCTTGGCCACGATGCTGAAGCGCGTGCAGGCCGAGGGCGACGAAGTTGGCGGCTTCGGAGACGCCGTTAATTCCGAAAATCCCGCACTCCTCCTTGAGCTTGTCATCGTCAAACGGCAAGGATGGGAGATCGGGCATTGGCGGAAGGGTCATGGACGCGGCCTTGTTTCAAAGGGTGAACCTTGAGCGCCTTATAGAGGGGCGAGGCCGCGCTGTCACGCGGGTTTATCAGTTATTTGTTGGCAGCGGAGTCGCAGCCTCGGCCGCGCCATTTATTGCACAAACCGAGGTGAGTTCGTCAAACCGCTCGATAAACCAGGCGGGGATGGTGGAGGTCTCGACCTCGGTTGCCAGCCGCTCTTGCGAATCAGAGAGCATCATCTTGGTTTGGCTTTCTTCGATGATATCGATGCCGTCTCCCGTGGCGATAAACTGGTCATAGGCGAATAGGGCCACGATAATCAGCAGCACCCCGCGCGCGAGGCCAAAGATAAAGCCGAGCGCCCGATCAATGATGCCAAGCGCCGATTTGGAAACCAGACCCGCCAGCAGCGGGGTGAACAGCGAAATCACCACCAAAGCAACAATGAAAATCAGGGCGAAAGAAATAATCAGCGCGATCTCGCAGCTATCCCCGACCAC
>WFUK01000195.1 GCA_015485015.1 Paracoccaceae bacterium
GTATAGATTATTGACGCAATTCTCAGCATGCTTTCTCTCCTCATCAATTCGTTGTTCAGAAACTATACTGATTCGAGATACAGCGCTTTGATTAAGATCAACACTATCCTTGTGTGATTTCCTCGGCGGCCTGCACCGCGCATTCGGAAATTTTGGCGCGAATCGCGTCTTCATCGGCTTTTCCGGCCAGATCTTTGGCCACCTTGCGGATCACATCCTCGTTTCCGGCTTCCTCGAAATCCGATTTAATCACCTCCAGCACATAGGCCGAGGCTTCATCGCCGGATTTTTCGAGGATCTCCGCCGCCCATAGGCCCAGCAATTTGTTGGTGCGGGCATCGATTTTGAACTGGGTTTCGGCATCATGGGCGAATTTGTTTTCAAAGGCATTTTCGCGGTCATTAAAGGTCGACATCTATAGGCTCCTCAAGCGTTTCTATTTCACCAGACAGATAACCACCGCCCCCCCCTTGTTTCAAGCCCCGTCACACGGAATCATTGCTAATAGGCTTCATTGCCCCTATAGAGCGGCTATTCCCACCTCCCACATACGGAGCAACGCCATGGCGCGCCGCAAAATGATCTATGAAGGCAAGGCCAAAATCATCTATGAAGGGCCGGAGCCCGGCACGGTTGTGCAGTATTTCAAGGATGACGCCACCGCTTTTAACGCCGAAAAACATGCGGTAATCGAGGGCAAAGGCGTGCTGAATAACCGCCTTTCCGAGCATTTCATGTCCGGTCTCAATACCATCGGCGTGCCGACGCATTTTATCCGCCGCCTCAACATGCGCGAGCAGCTGGTGCGCATGGTCGAAATCATTCCGCTGGAAGTGGTGGTGCGCAATATCGCCGCTGGCTCGATGGCCAAGCGCCTCGGGATTGAAGAAGGCGCGCCGCTGCCCCGCCCGATTGTCGAGTTTTATTATAAAGACGACAGCCTGAATGATCCGCTGGTCACCGAAGAGCATGCCATTGCTTTTGGCTGGGCGCAGCAGCATGATCTGGATGAAATGGTCAGCCTTGCGCTGCGGGTCAATGATTTTCTCTCCGGCATTATGTTTGGCATCGGCATCAAGCTGGTGGATTTCAAAATCGAAATAGGCCGGATTTATGATGGCGATTTCCAGCGCCTGATCGTGGCCGATGAAATCTCGCCCGATAGCTGCCGCTTGTGGGATATCGAAACCGGCGAAAAGCTGGATAAAGACGTGTTTCGCCAAGATCTGGGCAACCTCGCCGATGCCTATACCGAACTGGCCACCCGCCTTGGAGTGATGCCGAAAAAATCCGGTAATGGCACTGGTCCCAAGCTCGTTCCCTAAAGGAGAATTCCGATGAAAGCTCGCGTTGATATCACCCTGAAAAACGGCGTTTTGGACCCGCAAGGCAAAGCCATCCAGCAGGCGCTCGGCGCGCTTGGTTTTGGCGGCATAGAGGGCGTGCGCCAAGGCAAGGTGATCGAGCTGGATCTGGCCGAGACCGACCCCGCCAAGGCCGAAGCCGCGCTGAAAGAGATGTGTGAAAAGCTGCTGGCCAATACCGTGATCGAGGATTACCGCATAGAGGTGCTTGGATGATCGAGCAAAGCGGCACATTCTTTCGCAAAACCGTAGGCAATATCACCGTCCCGACATGGAAAACCAAGCTTTTGGTCTGGATGATGCCGGCAATGTTTCTTGCGGTGGCGCTAATGTTCCTGCTCAGCAGTTTTATGTGGGTGCTGAATGCCACCGAAACCACGGGCACCGTTACGGATGTTTATGAATGGGCAGCGGATGAAACCGTAGAAAACGGCTTGGTGCTTTATGGCCCAGAATTCGAATATGTCTGGACCGACGGCAGCCTGACCAAAGGGGCGCTCGGGCTTTCCTCGCCGGATTACAATTTCGAAATCGGCTCGCAGCACCGCATCCTGTTTGATCCCGAGGTGAAGGGAAATGTCCGGTTTTCGGGCTTTATGTTCAATTACCTGCTCGGCACCATTATCCTGTCTGTGGCGGCAATGTTTGGGCTTATCTCCCTTGTCTTATGGTTCTGGATCAAATCGATCGCCCGCAAACGTGATGAAAAGGAAGCCCAGATATGAAATCCGCTGTCATTGTATTTCCGGGGTCCAACTGTGATCGGGATCTCGCCATCGGGCTGGAGCGCGCCTCGGGCAAGCCCGCCGAAATGGTCTGGCACAAAGAGGCCAGCCTGCCGGAGGGGCTGGATGTGGTCGCCCTGCCCGGCGGCTTTTCCTTTGGTGATTATCTGCGCTGCGGCGCCATTGCCGCGCGGATGCCGATCATGCAGGCCGTAGTGGATTTCGCCAATAAAGGCGGGCATGTGATTGGCGTATGTAACGGCTTTCAGGTGTTGATCGAAGCGGGGCTTTTGCCGGGGGCCTTGATGCGCAATTCGGGGCTGAAATTTGTCTGCAAAGATACCACGCTGATCGCCGCCACCCGCAACAGCCCCTTCACCGGCACGCTGGATACCGGCCAGCGGCTCAC
>WFUK01000196.1 GCA_015485015.1 Paracoccaceae bacterium
ATACCAAATATGGCACGCCATGCGCCCCGCCCGCAAGCGCCGCCTTGCTTTCCGCCGCGCCGACAAATCCCACCGGAAAGCCCAGAATAGCCGCCGGTTTCGGCCAGCCCGCCTCCAGCTTTTCCAGCAGATAAAACAGTGCCGTGGGAGCATTGCCGATCGCCACCACCGCCCCCTCGATATACTTTTCCCACAGCTCCACCGCCGCCGCCGAGCGCGTGGTGCCAAGGCGCTTGGCCAGCGCCGGCACGCTTGGATCATTCAGCGTTACAATCACACGGTTTCCCTTGAAATAGCGCGCAATCACCCCCGCTTTCACCATTTCCACATCGCAAAGGATCGGCGCGCCCATCGAGATCGCCCGATGCGCCGCCTGATAAACCCCTTTGGAAAACCGCAGGTCCGCAGGCAAGTCCACCATGCCGCACGCATGGATCAACCGGATGGCGGTCGGGTGCAGATCCTCGGGCAGGCGTGATAGATCCGCCTCGGCCCGCACCGTGGCAAAGGATTGGGCATAGATCGCCATCGGGTCCTTGATATATTCCACTATTTCAATCGCTTACGCACGGATTCCGGCCCGTGCGGGTGATCGGCCTGCGGATATTCGGGGTGGGAATGATCGTGATGTTCATGGCTGTGGTCATGCTCGTGGCCATGTTCATGGCTGTGCGAATGCCCGTGATCATGCACCATATCCAAGCGGCAAGCCCCCGTGCAAAAATCGTCACATAGCGCACAATTATCCACCGTAGCCCCCGGCGCATTGGCCCCTTGGCCCTCGACATGATGATGATGGCTTTCCTGCACCGCGCCCTGCTCGGCCTCAAATCCCAGCACGGTTTTGCGATATTTGCACATGCCGCAATTCATGTTGTTCTCGCCGTCCAGAATCTCCCGCACCCGCTCGGCGAAGGTCTCGATCACCTTCGGGTGGTCATTCAGATAGCCCGCCTTGACGAAATCAATCTCGGGATACCGCGCGGCAGCTTCATCGGTAAACCCATATATCCGGTCAATCAGCACACCGGCAAACAGGAAATAAGGAAACAATATCACCCGCTTATAGCCCAGCTTGGCGACATGATCGAGGCACGGCTCCACCAAAGGAAAGGTCACCCCCGAATAGCCGACCTCACACCAGCCAAAGCCCATGCCCTCTTGTAGCAAGCGCGCCACCTTGCTGACATTGGCATTGGCATCGGGGTCAGACGCGCCGCGCCCGATCACCACAAGGCAGGTCTCGTGCAGCGGCAGCTCGCCCTGCTCGGCATTGGCCACCGCCACCGCTTCGTTGATCCGGTCCGCCGCCGCGTCGAGCATTTTCGGGTCCACACCCAGCTCGCGGCCATAATCCACCTGCACGCCATGCTTGGCGGCATAGGTATTCAGCACCGTGGGGATATCGTTTTTGGCGTGCATGGCAGCAAAAAGCATGCCCGGCACCGCCAGAATGCGATCACAACCTTGCGCCCGCAAAGCATCCAGCCCGTCGCGCATCACCGGATTGGCAAATTCGAGATAGCCGTAATCCACCGGCCAATCGGGGAAATGCGCCTTTAGCCCTTCGGCCACCCGCGCAAATTCATCCACCGCTTTTTGGCTGCGGGAACCATGCCCGCAAACCATCACACCGATATGGCTCATGGGGTCACCCCCGCAGGCAAGCGAAAACAAGAAAGGTATTGCATATCTTTTCCTTCAATCCGTGAAGGAAACGCATTGTCACTGACAGTTCCAGCCAAGGCCCCCGATTTGGGTCGACCCGCACCAGACGCGCTTCCAGCCCCAAAACGAGGCACCGTCTATAGCGCGTTTATAAGCCCGCGCCCAAAACCCCGCAAGCCGAAAAACGACCGATAGGGGTAGGGTTTCACCCCAGCAAAGCCGCCTCCATCGCCGCCCCGATCCGCAACAGCCGCGCTTCATCCAGCGGCGCGCCCATCGCCATAATGCCACAACCCGCCGTTTCGGTCGGCAGGGTCAGCGCGCATAGCCCCATCAGATTGCCGATGCGGGTATTATTCAGCGCCAGCAGGTTTTCCGACACAAAATAGGCGTCATCATCCAATAGCCGCTGCCGGTCCGGCGGCAGGATCGAGCTGGATGGCACCAGCACCGCGTCAAACCCCGCCGTCAGCGCCGCGTAAGCCTCGCGGATTTGCTTCAGCTCCTTCCAGCGCCGCACATATTCCACACCGGAAAATTCCCGCCCCGCCTCGAAGCGCTCCCGCACCGGCGGATACATCTTGTCGGGCGCGGCCTCGATCTCCCTGCCCCACTCGGCATAGGCCTCGACCACAAACAGACAACCCGCGATATCCATCGCCCGCTGGATGCCGGCAAATGTCAGGCGGGTAACGCTGGCGCCCCTGGCCTCGAAACGCGCAATCGCGGCCTCGAAATCCGCCAGCGGCTCGGGGCGGCATTGATCCAGCGCCACGGTTTCCAGCACCGCCAGCCGCGCGCCCGCAAGGCTTGCGCCGCCAAGATCCGGCGCTTTTGGCCCGCCCATCGCCGCCAGCAAATGCCCCGCATCCTCGACCGATCGGCAAAGCGGCCCGACGGTATCAAAC
>WFUK01000197.1 GCA_015485015.1 Paracoccaceae bacterium
AGCTGGAGGAGCTGGAAAACTTCTTACCGGAATTTACCATTATCAATTGCCCAAGCTTTGAAGCCGACCCTGCGCGGCACGGATGCCGGTCCGAAACCGTGATTGCGATCAGCTTTGAAAAGAAACTGGTTTTGATCGGCGGCACATCTTACGCCGGTGAAAACAAAAAATCGGTGTTTTCGGTGTTGAACTACCTGCTCCCCGAAAAAAATGTTATGCCGATGCATTGCTCCGCCAACCACGCGGTGGGTGACACCGAGGATACCGCGATTTTCTTTGGCTTGTCCGGCACCGGAAAAACCACGCTATCGGCGGATCCTGATCGGGTGTTGATCGGCGACGACGAGCATGGTTGGTCCGCGGATGGCACCTTTAATTTCGAGGGCGGGTGCTATGCCAAAACCATCAATTTGAGCGCGGAAGCCGAGCCTGAAATATTTTCCACAACCAGCAAATTTGGCACCGTTATAGAAAATATGGTCTATGACGAGCATACAAAAGTGCTGAATTTTGCCGATGACAGCCTGACGCCAAACATGCGCTGCGCCTACCCGCTGCACTATATCGACAACGCTTCCGAGACCTCGCTTGGCGGCTTGCCGAAAAATATTATCATGCTCACCTGTGATGCATTTGGCGTGCTGCCCCCCATCGCGCGCCTTACGCCGGCGCAGGCGATGTATCATTTTCTTTCGGGTTTTACCGCCAAAGTTCCCGGCACGGAAAAAGGCGTAGTTGAGCCGATTCCGACGTTCTCCACCTGCTTTGGTGCCCCTTTCATGCCGCGCAGGCCGGAAGCCTATGGCAACTTGCTTCGCGAAAAAATCGCCGAACACGGGGTGAATTGCTGGTTGGTGAATACCGGCTGGACCGGCGGACCAAAGGGCAAGGGCGGTTCCAGAATGCCAATTCGCGCCACGCGCGCCTTGCTAACGGCGGCCCTGAGTGGCGGGCTTTCCGACCGTGAGTTCCGTCTCGACGAAAATTTTGGCTTTGAGGTGCCGGTCGCGGTTAAGGGCGTAGCGAAAATCTTGCTGGACCCACGGCGCACTTGGGAAGACGGTGCCGCTTATGACAAGCAAGCCGCAAAGCTGGTGCAGATGTTTGCCGACAACTTTGTTCAATACGAAGCTTTTGTCGATAACGAGGTGCTGGCCGCGGCGATCAAGCCTAAATAGCATAAGCGGAGGGGCGGCATTGGCGCCGCCCCTCAAGCTAACTATATTACCTGACTCGCGCATATTTCGTATTATTGTTGCGCAAGTATTGACGTCATTCATTTTACCCGCTACTTCTGCCTAGATAATGCTGCAACGCACAATTCGAGGCCCCAGATGACGCAAGCTCCAAATGCCGAACTAGAAAATATCATATCTCTTTGCGAGGATGCCCTCGCCGAGATCAAACCCTTGCTTGACGAGGCTAATCAAAACCTCCGGAATCTTGTGACGCAAGATGGGCGAATTGACAGTCTGAAGCTCGAGCAACATCAATACATTTCGCATGGATTAGCATGGTTTACAACTTACTATGAATCTATGAACAGCATTGTAAATTGGGCTAATGCACTGGTTAGTATCAGTAAATTTAATAAATTTGAACAGCTAATTTTGCAAATTGGGTTCTCCGAATATTTGGCTCAATTTCTAAGCGGCATATCCATGTCTCAGGGTGAAATCACTCGTTTAACAGATCTATCCATCAGCGCCGCCGCTCTACCGCTCAATCATCCCGCCATTCGAAACCTGCTAGACAATGGCAATACCGACCAGGCCCGAAAAGCCCTGGTAGAGCAGATGATTTTTCAATCAGCCGATCTCACCTACGGCGATGACGGTCTCGATGAAGAATACAGCATGATCCGCGATCAATTCCGGAAATTTACGGATAAGCACATCACACCACATGCCCATGAGTGGCACCTGAAAGACGAGCTGATCCCTGCAAAGATTATCGAAGACCTTGGAGAAATGGGTGTTTTTGGCCTAACAATCCCCGAAGCATATGGCGGGTTTGGCATGAGCAAAACCGCTATGTGCGTGGTTACCGAAGAGCTTTCGCGCGGCTATATTGGCGTGGGGTCGTTAGGCACCCGCTCGGAAATCGCCGCCGAGCTAATCCAGTGTGGCGGCACCGAGGCCCAAAAGCAGCATTGGCTGCCAAAAATTGCCAATGCAACAATACTGCCTACCGCAGTATTTACCGAGCCCAATACCGGCTCGGATCTGGGAAGCCTAAACACAAGAGCCACCCGCGAAGGTGGTATTTATAAGGTGACAGGAAACAAAACCTGGATCACTCATGCCGCGCGCGCCGATATAATGACGATGCTGGTAAGAACCGACCCGCAAAGCACTGACTATAAAGGTCTTTCCATGCTAATCGGGGAAAAACCACGCGGCACTGACCGTGAAGATTTTCCGGCCGGTGGCATGTCTGGCAGTGAAATCGAGGTGCTTGGCTATCGCGGCATGAAGGAATTTGAACTCGCGTTTGACGGGTTTGAGGTGAAGGCCGAAAATCTGCTTGGCGAAACCGAAGGGCAAGGCTTTAAGCAACTGATGCAAACATTTGAAGCGGCAAGAATTCAAACCGCTGCCCGCGCCGTTGGCGTTGCACAAAACGCGATGGAACTCGCCATGAGCTACGCGCAAGAGCGCAGCCAATTTGGCAAGCAAATCATTGAATTTCCTCGCGTTTACGGGAAACTGGCCATGATGGTCGTTGAGGTGATGATGGCCCGTCAGCTCACCTATTTTGCGGCAAAAGAAAAGGACGAGAACAGGCGTTGCGATCTGGAGGCGGGCATGGCCAAGCTGCTCGCGGCGCGGGTGGCGTGGTCTGCGGCGGATAACGGGGTGCAAATCCATGGTGGCAACGGGTTTGCGATGGAATATCCAATCAGCCGGGTGCTTTGCGATGCCAGAATTTTGAGCATTTTCGAGGGGGCTGCTGAAATTCAGGCGACGGTTATTGTTCGGCGACTATTAAATTAGCGCCCTAAAAGCTGACTTTTCAATCTCATTCCGGGTGATCATCCAGCTCATTCGCACGTCGCGCGACCAGCTCTTGAAACCGTTGCCGAGCCTCGGGCAAACTCGCAGCAGAAGGAAATCCGCGAATCGCGAAAAAATATCCCGTGAGCCGCAATGCTTCAAAGAATTCCACAGCAGAGATTTCAGTGGAGTGATTGAGCAGCAAAAATTGTGGAAGCGGAAGCAATTTTGCCTCCCAGCCCCGGGCCGCCACACGCCCAACAGCCCTGCCCGATTTAGGTGAAACATGAGTCAAATCAACGGTTTCACCAGACACTACACAGCCCGAAAGATCAATTCCGTAGCCCAGAACCGTCAATAGTTCCAGCTCAAACCGGCCATAGCGCGCTTGCCAACAGGCATTCTGTTCCATGGCCGATAGCAGATCCATATAGTGGCTGAATAGCTGCGGATTTGGCTCTCTCTCGGGGAGAAGCTTGGTTAGCAATGACGATAATGCGTTGAAAGCATAGAGTTTATGCCGATCTGCCAAAAGAGTTGCCCCTCGCGAAAGTATTGGTTCAACGCTAAACGACCCCAACTGACCCTCTAGCCGCGCACGCCAAGATAGGTTTAATTGCGTGCCAGCTTGCAGCATTGCCGCAGATTTTCTGGAGCCTCCACCTTGAACCAAGCCAAAATGGCGTCCGTGCTGTTCGCAAAACACCTCGATTATGGCAGCACTTTCCCCATGCCGCCGCACTCCAATAAGCACACCTTGATCTTGCCATTCCATGGATGAATTCTAGCCGGAAAGACCGTCTTCGTCGAGCAAGGTTCGCCCTGCGCGATCCTCGACCTCCAAAACCCACAAATCAGGGTCAAAACTGCGTTGTTTTTCGATAGCATTGTCGATATCGGCTTCCACCCCATCTTGTAGAACACCCCACTCCCGCTCGAATGCTGCATTCAAAACCCGATGGTATACGATTGCCCGCCCGTCAAGATGGTTGGATTTTATCAGCACCGCACCCGAAGAAATGTCGCCCTTGTGAACGACAAATGCCGGAATATTTGCCATGGATAGCCGGCGCAAATAGGCATCAACCCAAAATTTTGCCGTCAGGCGAGGCATTTAGTCTCCGTCCCGAAAATTCAATCCTATTTCCTCATAGCGATCGGATTCTTCCAGCCAATTTGGTCGCACTTTGATCTGCAAAAACAGATGCACTTTACGATCAAGGAATTCTTCCAGTTCTTTGCGCGCATCCATCGAGACCCCCTTAATCGTCGCCCCTTTTGGCCCAAGTAAAATACCTTTATGTCCGCTGCGCATCACATAGATCATCTGGTCAATTCGAACGGAACCGTCTTTTCGGTCATCCCAGCTCTCGGTTTCGACGGTGAGCTGGTATGGCAGCTCTTGATGCAGTCGAAGCGTCAGCTTTTCGCGTGTGATTTCGGCAGCGATTTGGCGCAAGGGCGCATCGGCGATTTGATCGGCTGGGTAATGCCATGGACCGGTGGGAAGCTCTGCCGCCAGCCAGTTTTTCAGCACATCTACACCATAACCTTTTTCGGCTGAAATCATGAAGGTATTTTCAAAATTATATATATTATTCAATTCGCTAGTTAGCTGTAAAAGTTTCTCAGATTGGACCTTG
>WFUK01000198.1 GCA_015485015.1 Paracoccaceae bacterium
ATCCTACTCCGAGCGCCAGCTTTATGAAGCGGCGCTGGAGCGGCTGACCCGCGAGGTTACGGCCGTGGATGCCCAAGGCGAAGACGCCGCGCAGCGCAAGATCAGCGCCATTCTGGATGCCCGCGTAGCGCCTGCACCGGTTACGCCGGAAGCGCCGGCGGCTTAAGACATTTTCCAGGGCGGTTTAAATCCCGCCCTGACTGTGCGCTTAATGGGCGCTTAATGGGAAAGCAGCACCGGAATTTCGGCTTTTTTCAGCACCGTATTTGTAACACCGCCAAACAGGTCCTGCGCCAGCTTGGCGTGTTCATATGCGCCCATCACCACCATGCCGATATTCTCTTCTTTTGCCGTTTTCAAAATGGCTTTGCCGATCTTTTTGGTATTGCGGGTCAAAACCTCGACCTTAAAGCCGTGCCGCTCCAGATGGGTGCGGGCCGGGGCGGCAAGCGCGCTGGCTTTGGCCTCCTTTCCGATGCTTAACACAGAGACTTCGGCGCTCGGATCAAGCAGCTTGATCGCGTCTCCCATCGCGCGGGAGGCGGCGCGTTTGCCATCCCATGCCAGCAAGACCCGCTCGTTAAATTGCGCGGCATTATAGCCAAGCGGCACCCGCATCACCGGCTTGCCGCTATTGCGCGCGATCACATCGGCCTGCGCTTCCATATGGGGAAAGTCAGGGTGCTTTTCATCGGCGCCCATCACCACCAGATCATAGCCAAGCGCGGCCTGCATCAGCCCCTCATTGGCCTCGGCTTCGATATCCAGAAAATGCACGCGCTCGGCCGGCAGGCCGGAAGCCGATTCCATGAAGGCGATTTTGCTTTGCGCCCGATGCTCGCGATCCGCCTCCAGAAGCTGATCCATGGCGGATTGCGGCACATGTCCGCCGTAGCTATAAAGCATATAGGGCAGGCCATGCACCAATACGCCAGTGAGATGCGCATCGTAGCGCTCGGCCAAAACCAGCGCGGTATTCAGCGCGCTTTGCGCCTGCGGGCTGCCATTATAGGAAACCAATATGTTTTTGAGAGCCATTTTTCGTCCTCCATCGGGGTGAAAATATGGAGGTATTATAGCCTTTGTCGCGGCGCAAAACTTTGATTCAGATCAGCGCGTCAGGGTCATTCTGGAGCCTTCGATCTCGATCTTCCGAAACAGCCCCAAATAGCGCATGCCCAGCAGCGAGGTATCCAGCTCGCCACCATTGACGCTGGCATTCAGGTTTCGATCGGTAAACCGGCCCAGCGATATGGTATCGAGCTGGATCCGCGCGGTTAATACAATGCCGTTTGCAGTGCTGGCCTGCCCCGAAAACACCAGATCCTCGGCGCGATAGCCAAGGCGCGCAGCGTCGGATTCCGTTAGCACTATATCTGTCGCGCCGGTATCGATCACAAATTCGATCTTTTTGCCATTGACCAGCAGCTCGGCATAAAAATGCCCGTCGCGGGCGCGGTTAAAGCTGACCGTGCCGCGCTCGGACAGGATCGGCCGCTCGGGGTAAAGCGTGGTTTCGATCTTGTCGCGCAAGCTATAGGCGGCAATAAGGCCCACGATGATCAAGCCCCAAATGGCGAGCTGCTGTAGCGATCTGTTCATCTGGGCGCGGCTGGAAATCACCATCGAGCCGCCGATAATCAGCAGTAGCAAAACCAGATAGGCCAATATGGCTTGTTCATCTCCGGCGAGGTCTTGCATCTAGATACCCAACCCGATATCGCGAATGCCGTCGATCACAAACTGCACCGAAAGCGCAGCCAGAAACATGCCGAATAGGCGGGTGATGAGGTTAATCCCCGTGTGGCCAAGGATACGCTCGATCAGATTACCAGCGAGAAACATGATGAAAACCAAAGTTAATACCATAGTCATAACGCCAAAAACCATGGCTTGCCCCGCCACATCGCCGCTATATTGTCCGGTCAGCAGGATCATGGTGGTCATCGCCCCGGGACCAGCGATTAGCGGCATGGCAAGCGGAAATACAGACGGGTCCGGTGCTGGCTCGGCCTGATTCTCGCGCCGCTGGGTGCGCTTTTCAAACAGCATCTCGATGGCGGTAAGAAATAAAAGCAAGCCGCCTGAAATACGAAAGGCCGGCATGCCAATGCCGATCACCGAAAGCACAGCCTCGCCCGCCAGCCCGAAAATCGCCAGAATACCAAAGCCCACCAAGCAGGCTCGAATAGCAATACCGCGCCGCTGCGCCTTGGTATTGCCTTGGGTGACGGCGACAAATAGCGGTGCCAGCCCGATCGGGTCAATGATCACAAATAGCGATACAAAGGCGGTGATGGCGAGGTCGAGTTCCATAAAAGGCCCTATGTTGCGTGTTAGATTGGCTTAGCCGCGCTTGGTTGCATAGTCAAATAGCTTTGGTCTAGTATTGCCCCAAATTCGAGTGATTTGAAAGCAAGGATAGCCATGAAATACCTGATTTCGATATTATCCCTGCTGGGCTTTGCGGCCAATGCCCAGCAGGTGCAGCCTTGCTTTGAAAAGGATAGCATCCCCTACCGCGCCTCGGCGCTTGCCATTGCCGAGCCGTGGGAGGAAAACACCCGCAGCTTTGCCGATGGTCAGGTGCGCATCGCGGTGATGGATACGGGGGAGCCGGCTTTTGGCGCTTATTACCTGATGGTGATGTATTGGTCGGGCAATGATAGCGAATTGCGGGCCTGTGATCTGGTATCGCAAGGCGAGCTGGGCTTTGTGGGCATGACGCTGAACGGTATGGAAGCCGGCTATAAGGCGGGGCTTGGGCTGGTATTGCAAGTGCCGACGAGTTTTTATAACCCCGTAGAAGGCGAATTCGAGGAGGGTTTTATCGAGGTTCTGATTGATCGCGCCGCAAATCAGATAACCGCCAATCGCCCGTAGGGTGGGGTTCCACCCCACCAATCGCACCCCCCCAATCACCCGCGCTCAAGCCGCTCCAAAGCCTTCATCCACATGCTTTCCGCCCGCTCAAGACCCTTCATCACCTCTTTGCGCTTCTTGGTCCATTTGTCGATCTCTTCATGGTCGCCGCGCTCGTAAAGCGCCTTATTGCCCAGACGGCGGTCAATGTTGTCGCGCATCTCTTCCAGCTTGTTGACCCGCATTTCGCATTTCGCCGCCTCGGCCCGCAGACCCGCACCGGGCTTTGGCCTAGGGGCTTGCTTCACAGGCTTGGGTTTTTTCTTGACCACATCTTTTACCGCGCCACCGCGCTCGCTAAGCAACATTCGGCGATAGGCGTCCATGTCGTCATGGTAAGGCTTCACGGCCCCGTCTTTTACCAGCCAAAGCCGATCCGCCACCAGTTCCACCAGCGAGCTATCGTGGCTCACCAGAATAACCGCGCCATTATAGGCGGTCAGCGCCTGCACGAGGGCCTCGCGCGACTGGATATCAAGGTGGTTGGTTGGCTCGTCGAGGATAATCAGATGCGGCGCATCAATCGTGGCCAGCAGCATCGACAGCCGCGCTTTTTGCCCGCCGGAAAGC
>WFUK01000199.1 GCA_015485015.1 Paracoccaceae bacterium
ATCGTGATCTTCTCGGGCGACGGAGATTTCCGGCCGGTTGTGGAAAGTCTTCAGCGCCAAGGGGTGCGGGTTTCTGTGGTTTCCACCATCCGCTCCAGCCCGCCAATGATCGCGGACGAACTGCGCCGCCAATGCGATAATTTTATCGAGCTTGATGAATTGCGCGATGTCATCGGCCGCCCGAGCCGCCCCGATGCCGGCATGGGGGCTTTTGAGGAAACCGAAACCCCGTGAAACCGGAATTAACCATCTATCTGGCTGCCCCGCGCGGCTTTTGCGCGGGGGTTGACCGCGCCATCAAGGTGGTTGAAATAGCGCTCGAAAAATGGGGCGCGCCGGTATATGTGCGCCACGAAATTGTGCATAATAAATACGTGGTGGATGGTTTGCGCGATCAAGGCGCGATATTTGTGGAAAGTCTGGATGACTGCCCCGATGATCGTCCGGTTGTATTTTCGGCGCATGGGGTGGCCAAATCGGTGCCGGAGGCCGCCAAAAAGCGCAATATGATATATGTAGATGCCACCTGCCCTCTGGTTTCCAAGGTGCATATGGAAGCCGAGCGCCACTTTCAAAATGGCCTGCAAATGATCATGATCGGCCATGAAGGCCACCCCGAAACCATCGGCACCATGGGGCAATTGCCAGATGGGGCGGTGCTTTTGGTGGAAACCGCAGCCGATGTGGCCAAGGTGCAGCCCGACAACCCCGAGCGGCTTGCCTTCATCACCCAAACCACCCTCAGCGTTGATGATGCCGCCGAAATCATCGCGGCCCTGCAAGCGCGGTTTCCCTCCATTATCGGCCCGCACAAAGAGGATATTTGCTACGCCACCACCAATCGCCAAGCCTCGGTTCGCGAAATTGCGCCCAAAATCGATGCGCTATTGGTGATCGGCGCTCCAAATTCGTCCAATTCCAAGCGGCTGGTCGAAGTTGGCAAAACTTCCGGCTGCGCCTATGCCCAGCTGGTGGAGCGCGCAACAAATATCGACTGGCGCGCCATCAGCCACGCCCGCGCCATTGGCATCACGGCCGGTGCCTCCGCCCCCGAGGTTTTGATCAACGAGGTGCTGGAGGCATTTCGCGTGCGCTTCACGCTAAAGGTTGAAATCGTCGAAACTGCAGTTGAAAACATCTCGTTCAAATTGCCCAGAATACTCCGCGCGCCCGCGTGAGGCGATTTTTCCATAACCTCGATTCAAAGTGAAACCCGATGCCTGATCTATATATCTATACCGATGGTGCCTGCTCCGGCAATCCCGGCCCCGGCGGCTGGGGCGCGCTGCTGATTGCCAAAAATGGCGACATCACGCTGAAATCACGGGAGATTTTTGGCGGCGAGGCCGAAACTACCAATAACCGGATGGAGCTAACCGCCGCGATTGAAGGCCTGAACGCACTGGAGCGTGAAAGCACCGTTACCGTGATTACCGATAGCGCCTATGTAAAAGACGGCATTTCAAAATGGATGCATGGCTGGAAGAAAAACGGCTGGAAAACCGCCGCCAAAAAGCCGGTTAAAAACGAAGAGCTATGGAAGGCGCTGGACAAGGCGCAAGCGCGGCATCAGGTGAAATGGGAATGGGTAAAAGGCCATGCCGGACACCCCGAAAACGAGATTGCCGATGGCTTGGCCAATAAAGGCATGGCACCCTATAAGCGGTAATTACTTCCGGTTTTCGATGAAGTATTTATAGCCTAAAATCAGCGCCGCCACCCCGAGAAGCGCGCCAATAAAACCAGCCGCCACCCCCAGCACCGCCAAAAACACGCGCAACACCAGCCCGCCGAGCAGCGCCCCGACAACCCCGAGCGCAATGGTCTGCGCGAGGCCAAGTTCGATCTTAAGCAGCCGCGTGCCGATAAAACCGGCCGCAGCGCCCATAATCAACCAGTAGAAAATCATATCCGTCCTCCAAACTGCTACCCCCTATATGGGGTGCCGCGCTCGAAAATTCCAGCGCAGCTACAAGATCACCTCGCCGCGCAGCGCCGCCTGCCCCCGCAAAAACTCATCTGCCATCATCGCGCCCTTGCCCGCGCGCTGAAGCCGAACCAGCCGCACCGCCCCCTGCCCGCAAGCCACGCCTAGCGCCTCGTCAAGCACCTCTCCGGGCTGGCCTTGGCCACTGGATAGAGCGCTCGACAAAATCTTCACCCGCTCCCCCCGCATCTCGCACCATGCCCCCGGAAAGGGCGACAGGCCTCGGATTTGCCGGTCCACCTCTGCCGCTGTCCGCATCCAGTCAATTCGGGCCTCGGATTTGTCTATTTTCTTGGCATAGGTAACACCCAGCTCGGATTGTGGTTTAGCGCTAAACTCACCATCTGCCAGCACCGATACAATCAGCCGTGATCCCAGCTCCGCCAAACGGTCATGAAGCGATGCAGCCGTGTCTTCGGCTGAAATTGGCGTCGATTGGCAGCGAATCACCGGTCCGGTATCCAGCCCCGCTTCCATCTGCATAATGCAAACACCGCTTTCGGAATCCCCCGCCATAATCGCACGCTGAATGGGGGCCGCCCCGCGCCAGCGCGGCAGCAAGGAGGCATGAATATTCAAACAGCCTTTTGCGGGCATATCCAGTATTTCCTGTGGCAAAATCAAACCATAAGCCACAACAACCGCCACATCCGCATCATGATCCCGAAAAGCCGATCTATCGGATTCATCCTTGAAATTCAGCGGTGTAAATATCGCTAACCCCAGCTTTTCCGCCATTGCCTGCACAGGGCTTGGCCGCAGCTTCTTCCCCCGCCCCGCCTTGCGCGGCGGCTGGGAATATACCGCCACGATCTCATGCCCTGCGGCGTGGATCGCCTGCAAAACCGTCACGGAGAATTCAGGCGTTCCCATAAACACAATCCGCATCGGCTATCTCCGCTTTTGGTTTTTTGCATGTTTGGCCAGCAGCATTTTCCGCTTCACTTGGCTCAGGTGATCAATAAATAGTTTACCGTTTAAGTGATCTATTTGATGCTGCACGGATGTGGCCCATAGCCCTACAAAATCTTGCTCGACCTCTGCGCCATCTTCATTCAAAAACCGAATAGTCACCCCGCGAGGCCGGTCCACCATCGCCCAAAGGTTAGGGATATTCGGGCTGCCCTCCTCACGCGGGTTTAGCGTGGCGGAGGCGTGTAGTATCTCTGGATTGGCCATTTTCAACGGCGATTTTCGCCCTTCCGAAGCATCGACTACAATCAAGCGTCGCATTTCGCCGATCTGCGGCCCCGCCAGCCCAACCCCCGGCATGGCATACATCGCCGCCAGCATTTCGTCCCACACCGCGCGCACGCCGTCATCCACCCCGTCTACCGGATCACAACGCGTGCGCAACCTCGGGTCGGGGTAGAGCAAAAACGGCCGTTTCATTCGTTCCGCGCCCGCTCTTTTTTCAGCTTTTTCATCTTGGCTGTAATCATCCGGCGCTTGATCCCCGAGAGGTAATCAAGGAAAAGCGTGCCATCCAAGTGGTCAAGCTCGTGCTGGGCGCAGGTTGCGGCCATGCCGATGAATTCTTCTTCGTGATCCTTGCCATCAATATCTTTGAACACCATACGAACCGAGGCCGGACGGGTCACATCCTCATAGATACCCGGGATCGAAAGACAGCCCTCCTCATAGGTATTTTCATCCTCCGATTTCCACGTAATGCGCGGATTAATCAGCACGCGCGGCTCTGGCGCAGATTCCTTGGCGCACACATCCATCACAAATAACCGTTCTAAAACACCGACTTGCGGCGCAGCAAGGCCAATGCCCGGCGCATCATACATGGTTTCCAGCATGTCAGACGCCAAGCGGCGCAGCTCGGGCGATACCCCGCTCACCGGTTCGCAAATCTTTTTCAAGCGCGGATCAGGATGGATTATAATTCTCTTAAGGCTCATACGGATGATTTAATAGAAGCACCGCCTGCGCGCAAGAGGATGATTCAGGGGGTTTTCCTTCCTGCCCGATGGGTCTAGCCTATATTCAAACAGGAGAGAAGAATGGCGAATTTTGACGAAGCGATTGACCGTCGGGGCACCCACTCGGCAAAATGGGATGTGATGGAGGCGGTTTATGGCGTGTCTCCCGAGGACGGGCTCTCAATGTGGGTCGCGGATATGGATTTTCGCCCCCCCCCAGGCGGTGACCGATACGCTGCAATCGATGGTAGATCACGGGGTGCATGGCTATTACGCGCCCGATAACAGCTATAAGGCGGCGGTTTGCGGCTGGATGGAAAAGCGGCACGGCTGGAAGGTGGAGCCGGAGTGGATATCCACCACGCACGGGCTGGTCGCTGCCGTTGCGCTGGCGCTTCAGGCCTATACGGAAGCGGGGGACGGGGTGATCCTGTTCACACCGGTCTATCATGCTTTTGCCAAGATGATTAACAACAATGATCGCGTGGTGGTCGAGGCCGAAATGCCGGTTGTGAATGGGCGTTACGAGATGGACCTTGAGGCGCTTGCCGCTTCGCTCACCGGCTCGGAAAAAATGCTGATCCTTTGCTCGCCGCATAATCCGGGTGGGCGGGTTTGGTCAAAGGCCGAGCTGCGCGGCGTGGCTGAATTTTGCCAACAGCATGATCTGATTCTGGTGTCTGACGAGATCCACCATGATCTGGTATTTGCGCCGTCCAAACACCTGATGATGACGCTGGCCGCCCCTGAAATATCCGATCGCCTGGTGACGCTGGTTGCGGCCTCGAAGACCTTTAATCTGGCGGGAGGCATGACCGGTGCCGTTGTGATTTCAGATCCGGCACTGCGTGCAAAATTTGCCAAGGCGCATCAGGCGGCGGGGGCTTCGCCAAACCGATTTGGCATGATGATGACCGAAGCGGCCTATAATGAAGGCGAGGCATGGCTGGAGGAATTGCTGGCTTACCTGACAGAAAATCGCCGGATTTTTGACGCCGGGGTAAATGCCATCCCCGGTGTGCAATCCATGACGCTGGAAAGCACCTATCTGGCATGGGTCGATTTTTCCGGCACCGGCATGGCGATGGACGAGATCATCAGGCGGGTGCAAAGCGACGCAAAAATCGCCGCCAATTATGGCGATAGTTTTGGCAAAGGCGGCGCGCAATACCTGCGATTCAACCTTGGCTGCTCAAAATCCATGGTGATTGACGCGGTGAACAGGCTGCAACAGGCCTTCAAAGACTTACAA
>WFUK01000200.1 GCA_015485015.1 Paracoccaceae bacterium
AATCAGCAGTTCCTCAAGGCTTTCGAGCATGGCATCATCCAGCACCCGCTTTGGCCCACTGGACCCGACCAAGGCCTGCACCCCGTCCTCGATTTTATCAGAGGATCGCGTTAGCCGCTTTTTGAGTTTTGAGAAAAAAGACATATCAGCTCCAATCCCCCCTTCTTTAATATGCTTTCCAGCGCAATAAAAGCGCCGAAATGCCGGCGCGCGCGGCCCTGCCTAAACCGCCTCGGGAAAATAGCGCAGCACGGTTAATATCGGATTGGGCGCGGCCTGCCCCAAACCACAGATCGAGGCCTCGGCCATGGCGTCACAAAGATCTTCCAACAAGGGCTTATCCCAGCGATCCTCCATGATTTGAACGGCCTTTTCACAGCCCACACGGCACGGCGTGCATTGCCCGCAGCTTTCCGCCGCAAAAAACCGCAGCATATTCAGCGCCGCATCGCGCACGCTATCCTGCGTTGACAGCACCACCACCGCCGCCGACCCGATAAAGCTGCCATATTCCTGAAGGGTATCAAAATCCAGCGGCACCGTGTCAAGGCGGGCGGGCAGCAGCCCCGAGGACGGCCCGCCGGGCTGATAGGCATAAAATTCATGGCCGTCGGCCATGCCGCCGCTGGCCTTGATTACGTCGAGTATGGTCGAACCGGCGGGCAAAAGCTTTACCCCCGGAAAGCGCACCCGCCCCGAAACCGAATAGCTGCGCAGCCCGATGCGGCCGTTTTTTTCATGATCCGCAAACACCGCCGCCCCGCCGCGCGCGATCTTGCTGATCCAATGCAGGGTTTCCACATTATGCACCAGCGTTGGCCGCCCGAAAATGCCCGAGGCCGCCACATAGGGCGGGCGCAGACGCGGCAACCCGCGCTTGCCCTCAAGGCTTTCGATCATCGCGCTTTCCTCACCGCAAATATAGGCCCCCGCACCGCGCCGCAGCTCGACATAGTCTGGCGCAATAAGCCCCGCCTTTTCCAAGGCTTGCAGCTCGGCTTTCAAAATCCGGTGGATCTCCGGATATTCATCTCGCAGGTAGATATATATCTTTTCAGCTCCCACCGCCCATGCGGCAATCAGCATGCCCTCCAGCATTGCGTGCGGCTCGCGCTCCAGATAATAGCGGTCCTTGAAGGTGCCCGGTTCGCCCTCGTCGGCATTCACCGCCATCAGGCGCGGGCCTGCGCCAGCCCGCACAAAGCTCCATTTCCGCCCCGCAGGGAAGCCCGCCCCGCCCATGCCGCGCAGGCCGGATTGCGAGAGCATTTCCTGCATTTCATCAGGGCTATGCACCCCCGCGCGGCAGGCTTCCAGCATCCGATAGCCGCCATCCTCGCGATACGCCTCGAAGGCCTCGTAATCGGGCAAGGCCAAAGGCTGACCAATCGCGGCCTTAACCGTTTTTGCATCCGCCTGCCCGATATGATGATGCCCAACCGCAACCACAGGCGCCACCTCGCAGCGCCCCATACAAGGCGCGCGCCGCACCCGCATTTCGGGATGCCGCAGCTCCAATTCCTGAAACAGCGCCGTCGCCCCCGCCATCTCACAGGAAAGTGACCCACAAACTCGCAAGGTAAAGGGCGGCGCGGCCTCGCCATCCTTCAGCACATCAAAATGGGCATAAAAGCTCGCCACCTCAAAAACCTCGGCCTCCGACAGCGCCATCACCTCGGCCAGCGCGCGGATATGCGGGGCGGATAGGCCGCCAAAACGGTCTTGAATCAAGTGCAGATATTCGATCAGCCGATCCCGCTTAACCGATTGATCTTTCAGCAATTCAGAGACCTCGGCCAAGGCGAGATCCACCAACTGCCGCCCCTTGGGAAAGGCTCGCCCCTTGCCTGATTTTTGCCGCTTCATCCCGTTTTCCATAGCCAACCCTTATTCGTGCCGCATAGTTCTTTGCCCGAGCATAGCGCCCGTTGGCCCGCGCCCCAAGCCGAATCCGCTCTCTTGGCTTGCAAAATCGACAGCTTTCAACCTCCCCTTGCCAAGCCCCCCTGATATTTGCTGAAATAGCCCCTTTGAAGGAGTTTGATTCCCATGATCCGCATTGCCCTATTGGCCAGCCTTTTAGCCACCCCGCTCGCCGCCCAAGACAGCGCCGAAACTTTGGCGAAAAAAATGAGGCTCGGCAGCCTGATGACCGAGGCCGATTTTCGCGCCATGGCCGAGGGAAATACCATCACCTATAATAATATGGGTGAGGATCTTTACCGCGAATATTACCGCCCGGGCACCAATCGCGTGGTTATCGAATGGACCACCCCGAGCGAAGACGGGCAGATAAATTGCGATCTCGGCACATGGTATGCCGAAAACGAAGCCATCTGCTTTGACTGGAACCGCACCGGCAAGGTTTGCTCGATATGGGTGGATTTCGAGGGGCAATATATTTCGGAGCTACTTATGGACGGCCAGCGGGCCGGCAATATCGAAACCATCTCCAATATCAGCCCCACCCCGCTTTATTGCGAGGTCGGGCTGGTTTCGCTGCCCTCCATTCAAGCCGGAGCCGGATAATGCGATACAGCTATATCTGGGCGTTTTTGGCGGTTGCGGCCCTGCCCGCCCATGCGCAAACCCTGGCCGAGCAGCTATCCGAGCGCCCCAATATCAGCTTTGAAGAATGGCAAGCCCTGACCGACGGCCGGACGGTGGTTTACCAGATCGACGGGCAAACCTTCGGATATGAAGCCTATCGCACCAACAGTAATCGTGTGTTATTTCAAACCAATACCGGCTATTGCGATAGCGGTACATGGGCCATGCAAGGCCCGGCCTTTTGCTTTGAATGGGAGGAATCCGGTCTGGATTGTTTTTTGCACAAAGAGCTGAACGGCGCGATTTATGTGATCGGCGTGGTGGATGGCCAGCCCACGGAACAAATTCAAAAGGTTGCGCGGATATCCGATATTCCAATATCATGTGGTCCGGCGCGACTAAGCCGCCTGCTGCCCGGGGAATCGCCATGAAGCACTGGATAAAGCCTGCCTTTGCTTTGGCTTTTATCGCCAGCGGCGCACAGGCACAAAAAACCCTCACCGGTGAGGAATTCGATGCGCTATCGCTGAATTCGACCCTGTATTTCACCGAAAACGGGGTTTTTTACGGGGCCGAGCAATACCTGCCCGACCGCCGCACAATCTGGCGGGCCGAAGACGGCACTTGCGTCAATGGTGAATGGGCCGAGGTCGAGGGCGATATTTGCTTTATGTATGATAACGGCTCCGTCGCCGCCTGCTGGCAGATTGTCGCCACCGAGCAGGGGCTGACCATCACCAGCGCCAATAATTTTGGCCAGCCACCGACCGTGCTGGAATTATCGGGGCAGGATACCACCCCGATCCTGTGTGTCGGACCAAAATTCGGCGTGTGAGCCTGCGGTTTTATCGCGCTAAAGCGTTTCGGGTTTAACTTGAAACATGTAGCATCGGAATACGCGTTCGAGCGCTAGCGAGAGGCAGTGTATTCCGATTCATGTTTAACCCGAAACGCTCTAATCAAACAGGTTTTTCTGTCTGGCCTCGGGCTTTTTCGGCTTGGATTTGGAGGGTTTGGCCTTACCCGGCCCGCCGACATTTAACCGCCCATCGGCAAATTGAATCTCCAGATGGCTCGCCTTTTTCGCGGCTTTCAGGCTCACCAAAACCTCGCCATCACCGCGCACCACCGCATAGCCACGGTTGAGCGTGTTTTCATAGCCAAGCGATTGCCGGATCCGCTCTAGCGCCGCAAGCTGGCGATGCCAGCCCTCCAGCTGGCGCGGGCCTATCGCGATAAAGCGCTGGTTCAGGGCCTGCAAGCGCTGGCGACGATGCGCAATTTC
>WFUK01000201.1 GCA_015485015.1 Paracoccaceae bacterium
GCATGTAGACGTCCTCACCGCTCCCGGGCTTTATGGCGGCAATTATGGGGCCGCCGCCCCGCAAAACCGCTTGGAGACCCGCGCGCAAGGGGCTGATACCTACCGCTCCCCCGGCTGGCAGCGCATGCAGGGCCAGACCCCGACACAGGCGCGGCAGGTAGTAGAAGAAGCGATCGAGGTTTTTGACCTTGGCGAGCGCGTGTTTCACCAGAAATTCGGTTATGGATCCGTGGTCGCCGTTAATGGAAACAAGCTCAGCGTTGCCTTTGAGAAATCCGACACCAAAAATGTGATGGCCGGGTTTGTTAACCGTTCCGGCGATGTGCCGTTTTAACCAAATACTACCATTTTAACTCAATACTACCATTTCCAACCTCTGAGCGCATAATACTGGCATGAATTTCCAGATTTTATCTCAATCGGGTTGATCCGATCCGTAGATTGTTTAAGACAGTCAGATGATGCTCCGCCGCCAACACGAAAAAAGGGCCCCGCTCGCATGAAACGATTTATTTACCAGATTCTCTCTGTGTTATTTGTTTTGACCACATTTTCGGCCCTGTCCGCCCAAACCACCAGTCCACCCAAAATTGCGTTTTTGTATATTTCTCCGGCAGATGACCCCACCGGCTGGACAAAGCAGCACGAGCGCGGACGCCGTGCCGCTTCCGCTTTTTTTGGCCCCAAAGCCCAGCTTGACTACTTCGAGAATATCTCCGACGGCGATGCCGCACTCACGCTAATGCGAGAGCTTGCCGCCGACGGATACGATATGTTTTTTGCAACATCCATCATCTTTCAAAATGCCGCCATCAATCTGGCTTTTGAATATCCGGATGTAAAAATAGAGGTGGCAACCGGATTTGTGCGAACCGACAATCTGGCAACATATTCCGCACGGTTTTACGAGGGCCGGTATGTGCATGGCATTATTGCAGGCATGGTCACAAAAACCAATAAAATAGGCTATATTGCTTCACTTCCGACCCCCGAGGTTATGCGCGGCATAAATGCGGCATTCCTCGCCGCACGCTCGGTAAACCCCGATGTAACCTTCGAGATCATCTGGACCAACAGCTATTATAATGGTGACCGCGAAGCCGATGCCGCGCGCCAGCTCATCGAAAGCGGGGCCGATATACTTATGCAAGCCACCTATACGCCCCGTCCGATGGAAGTGGCTGAAGAACTGGGCGTTTACGCCTTTGGCTGGTCCTCGGAAATGCGGGAGTTCGGGCCGAATGCCAGCCTCACCTCCACGATTGACCACTGGGGTCCATATTACATTGGCCGGATCCGCGCATTGATCGATGGTCGCTGGACTCCAAACGAAAATGTAAACAGCATGGGCAGCAACACCCAGATTATCGGCAGGCTCTCGGAAGATATCCCTAACCGGGTCACCCTGCTGGCATTGGAAACCATCAAAAACCTGAGGTCAAACGAGCTGCATCCTTTTGTTGGTCCGATCCGCCGCCAAGACGGGAGCGGCTGGCTGGCAGCTGGCGAAACCGCCTCGGAATCAGACCTCCTCACCATGAACTTTTTCGTTGAAGGGATAACCAGTATAATCCCCTCCGCTCAATAGGTTACAATATTCTCTTGCCGAACTTCATTATTTCTGTCTGAACAGTTGCAAGCTGTAATAGATCGTGCCAAAGTATGACCGCTAAAGCTCTTCGATCACAATTTCCACGATTTCAAGAGTGTAAAATAAGTTGCCGTCTGGAGCCTCCGATGCAAAAAGTGAAATTTATTGCTGTTTTTATATTTGCTTTGTTTAGCCAAATCGTAAATGCGCAGGAGGTTCCGAAAATCGCCTTTGTGTATATCTCGCCAGCGGATGATCCCATTGGCTGGACCCATGAGCATAATCGCGGCCGCGAAGAAGCGCAGGCCTATTTTGGCGACCAGATTGAGACAGCCTATTTCGAGAACGTCGCCGAAGGCCCGGAAGGTCTGGAAACTTTGCGCCAAATCGCCGCCGACGGGTTTGACATGATTTTCGCCACATCGTTTGGCTATATGAACCCCTCTATCAGCCTCGCCTTTGAAAACCCTGATCTGCGTGTTGAGCATGCGTCGGGCTTTGTGCGCACCGACAATATGTCGACCTACAATGTCCGGTTTTACGAGGGTCGTGTATCGCAGGGTATTATCGCGGGTCAGATGACAAAAACCAACAAGGTCGGCTATATTGCCAGCTTCCCGATCCCCGAAGTTATTCGCGGCATCAACTCGGCATTTCTGGCCGCGCGCTCGGTCAATCCCGATATCGAATTCGAGATTGTATGGTTGAATTCCTGGTATAACCCACCGGCAGAAGAAGCCGCCGCACGCCAGCTCATCGCCAATGGTGCGGATATTCTAATTCAGCATACCGATACCGCCGAGCCGATGAAAGTGGCCGAGGAATTGGGCGTTTATGCTTTCGGCCAGGCTTCGGATATGATCGAATATGGACCAAATGCACAGCTTTCGGCTTCGGTAAACAACTGGGGTCCGTATTATATCAGCCGCATTCAGGCCCTGCTGGACGGCACATGGGAAAGCACCGATACATGGGGTGGGCTAAACACCGATATGCTGGCCATCGCACCGTTTTCCGACAATATCCCGCTACGCATTCAAGAGCAGGCCGCAGATGCGATTGGCCGAATCCGCTCGGGAAAACTACACCCGTTTACCGGCCCGATTCGTCGGCAAGATGGCACAGGCTGGCTCGCAGCCGGCGAAACCGCATCTGATACAGATTTGCTGACCATGGGGTTCTTTGTGGAAGGAATTACCGGAATCATTCCACAATAACCCTTTCTGACCAGACAATATACGGAACGAGAATAGTATGAAAAAGTTTGTTAAAATCCTCAGCTTAGGGCTGTTTGCTGCCGGTTTCATCGCCGCAGGTATGCCCTCTGCTCAAGAGAATTCGGTAACCCTCCGATCCCTCGACCAAAACTTCGAGGCGAGCGGGGAGCTGGTATCCAGCGATCGGGATTTTTACGTTTTGCGCACCATTGTGGGCGAAATGAATGTGCCGCGCTCCGAGGTGGAGTGTATCGGGGAGGCTTGCCCCTCGGAAAGCACCGAAATAACCCTGCGCTCGGGCGATGGCTCCTCTTTCGCCGGCGAGCTGCTGGGCTATGACGGCACCAACTATATCTTGAAAACCACCATCGGGGTTCTCACCATCCGTAGTGAATTTGTGCAATGCGAAGGCGATGCCTGTCCGGCGCAAACGCTGGTTGCCGAAGCCAATAAAGAAGTGGTCCTGCGTTCCGGTGACGGCACCTTTTTTAGCGGCACCTTGCAAGATTTTGACGGCACAAACTATATCCTGAAAACCTCCGTGGGTGTGCTGACCATCCGTAGCGAATTTGTGCAATGCGAAGGCGAAGCCTGCCCCGATACCGGTCCGGTTGTGGCGCGCTTCACCATTGCCTCGCCACCCGATGAGGGCGAAGCTTTTATCGGCGAAGCCCTCTCGCGGTTTGTGCGTGAAAAATCGCTTAATCTGACCCGCTCGATTGGCAGCGATGGCAATACCCAATATCTGATTGGCGCAGGTGACGGCGGCTTGCTGGCCGATATCACCGTGGTTGCCGCAAATGATGTGGCCTCGATCGAGGCGCTATTCTCCAATACCGCAGCCTTCGCGCTTACCCGTGAAGCCTTCTCGCCCGAAACCGTGGCTCAGGTGACGGGCATGGCTGTGCCGGATATTGCAGAATTCCTGAATTCCCGCCCGATTGCGCTGGATGCTCTGGTGGCTCATATTAACCCGGAAAACCGGGTGAATTCGATCTCCATCAACGAGATGGGCGATATTCTCGCGGGCAGAATCACCAACTGGGCTGAAATCGGTGGCGATGATTTGCCAATCACCGTTCATGCGATGAACCCTGAAAGCAACCTTGCCCGCATCGTAAACCGCGATCTGCTGGCCCCGCGCGGCTTGCAGCTGAATGCCAACGGAATGATCCATGATGTAATCGATAATCTAAAGGACACCGTGATCAATGATCCTTCGGCTTTCACGGTATCTTACCGCTCGGCGGCACATGGAACCAAAGTTCCAAGCACCCGTAATGTATGTAATATGTTCTCCAGCCCGAATTCGTTCTCGCTGCAATCCGAAGAATACCCGCTCACCATGGATTGGAACCTTTACACCCTGAAAAACCAGAACATTCCGGAATTGGCGCTGGCGCTGGCTGATTATCTGGTATCTGACGAAGGGCAGGCTGCGGCTGAAGCCGTGGGGCTTGTGGGCTTGGCGATTGACCGTCAGCCAATGAGCCAGCAAGGC
>WFUK01000202.1 GCA_015485015.1 Paracoccaceae bacterium
AAAATATTTTCGGGGATGCCACCCGCTATGGAAGCTTGTCCCAGCGCCTTGATGCCGTTCTTTCGCCCTTTAGCGTGATCACCGGCGATAGCCCTGCCTTGCAGGTTTCGGGTTACCTGACGCTCTATCTGTTCATCGCGCTGCTGATTTTAGCGAGGCTGCGCAAAGGCCCACGGCTGAAGGTGAATGAAAAGCTGATCGGGCCGCTTTGGGTCTTGCTGCTGGCCTCGGCCATTATTCCGGCCTTTCTGAATGGCGTGGCCTATGTGCATATCCGGCTTCCATTTATCGGCTTGGCGCTATTTATCGTCGCCACAAGCTGGGCGGGGCTGAAGCCAAAATTCACCGCCGCGCTGGTGATTGTGCTTGCCGGCCTTGGCCTGCTGCGCCTGACCCTGATCGAGCGCTTGTTCGAGACCCATAGCCAAGAGATTACCCAGCTAATCACCACCTTGGAGGGGCTGCCAGCGGGCGCGCGGCTATTGCCCGTCACCCGCCGCGAAAACGGGCTGGACCCGCGCCGTTGGCAAATTCAGGCTTACGGGGTGCCCGTCGCCAATGCCTTTGTGCCCACACTTTTTCTGGGTGCCCATGCGCTAAGCCTGAAGCCTGAATGGCTGGATCGGGCGATGGCGCAGGGGTTTAGCATCGATTGGCGGCGCTTAAAGGACCCTCCAGCACCCGATCCACGGCAAAACCCGCTCAATACATTGAATTTGCTGCAAAACTGGCCGCAAAAATTCACCCATATGCTGGTGCTGACCCCCCTGCCCGAAGGCGCGCTGGCGGGCTATCCGCTCACCCTGATCCGGCAAGAGGGCGATATCAGGCTCTATCGGATCGAGCCTTAATGCTCTGATCCCAAGCGTCCGGTTTTGATGTCATAATCCACCGCCACGCGGTAATGCGGATCATCATCGGTATCGATCATCAGCTGGCCTGCGGTGCTAAGCAAACGATGGCAATCCGGCGTCAGGTGGCGCAGTTGCAGCCGCTTGCCCGCCGCTTGATATTTGGCCGCCACCGCTTCAATCGCTTGCAAGGCGGAATGATCCACCACCCGCGAACCCATAAAATCCAAGATCACGGTTTCGGGGTCATTTTCAGGGTTAAACAGCTCGATAAAGCTGCCCGCCGAGCCAAAAAACAGCGGTCCTTCGATTTCATATACCCGCGCGCCCGCCTCGGATTCCGAAGGCCGCGCCGTGGCATGAATGCGCGAAGCCGCGTTCCACGAATAAACCAGCGCCGAGACAATTACGCCCACGATCACCGCCACCGCCAGATCTTCGGCCACCGTAACGGCCGTTACCAGCAAAATCACCAGCGCATCCGAGCGCGGCACGCGCTTCAGCACCTTAAAGCTCTGCCATGCAAAGGTGCCGATCACGACCATAAACATAACCCCCACCAACGCCGCCAGCGGAATAAGCTCGATCAGCGCAGAGGCAAACAGGATAAACGCCAGCAAAAACAGCGCCGCCATGGTGCCGGATATCCGCGTGCGCCCGCCGGATTTCACATTGATCATCGATTGCCCGATCATGGCACAGCCCCCCATGCCGCCAAAAAATCCGGTCACCACATTCGCCGCCCCCTGCGCGAGGCTCTCTTTGCTGGCCCCGCCGGTTTTGCCGGTCATGGTGCCAACGAGATTGAGCGTCAGCAGGCTTTCGATCAGGCCGATCGCGGCCAGAATTAGCGCATAGGGAAAGATGATTTTAAGGGTCTCAAAGGTGAATGGCACATCGGGAATGGCAAAGCTCGGCAAGCCGCCTTTGAGCGAGGCAAGGTCGCCAACCCGGGGCACGGGCAGATCCATAAAGATAACCAGCGCGGCAACGATGCCAATTGCCGCCAGCGGGGCGGGGATGGCTTTTGTCACCTTTGGTGTGACCCAGATGATCGCCATTGTGCCAATCACCAAGCCCAGCGTCAGCCACAGGGTCGGCCCGCTCATCCAGACCTTGGCCCCCTCTTCCCCGACCTTGAATTGCTCCATCTGCGCCAGAAAGATCACAATCGCGAGGCCGTTTACAAAGCCCAGCATCACCGGATGCGGCACCATGCGGATGAATTTCCCGAGCCGGAAAACCCCCGCCAGCAATTGCAAAATGCCCATCAGCACCACGGTGGCAAACAGATATTGCACCCCGTGATCCGCAACCAAAGCCACCATCACCACCGCCAAAGCGCCGGTCGCACCCGAGATCATCCCCGGCCGCCCGCCAAAAAGCGCGGTAACCAGCCCCACCATAAAGGCGGCATAAAGCCCGACCAGCGGGTCTACTCCGGCCACAAAAGCAAAGGCCACGGCCTCTGGCACCAAAGCCAGCGCCACCGTCAGGCCCGAAAGCACCTCGGTTTTTAGCTGGCCAAGGCTAAGGCCATCGGCGCTGCTGCGCTGGCCCACCAGCTTTTTGGCGTAATCAGAAAGGGTCAAGGGGGGGGGCGTATTTGGCATGTCGAGCTTTCAAAAGATAAGGCCCCGCCAATACAGCAGAATAGCTAATACTTAAAGCGGTTAAGTGTCGCTGCCAGATGTTCGCGGGGTAAAATGCACAAAAGCGGCTGATCCGCATCGGCGAGCGTCACGCGGTCCGCAACCGTCTTGTTGGAAATGCTGATGGCGGTATCGGGTGAAAAAACCTTGCCCTCCAGCGGCCATGCCAGCCCCTCGCTGCGAATATCTCTCACCACCCCCATGGGGAAAAACGATATCCGCGCGCCAACTGGCAGGGTTAGATCCAGCGCTTGCGGGGGGCGAAAGACGATATCCACCTCGCTAATCAGCACGATATTCGCGGGCTGCTTTACCAAAGCGGCCAGCGCGGCCAGCTCATGATCCAGTCGCCCCCCCAAAAAACCGATGCCTAGGATCAAAGGCGCATCTATCCACCCAAGGCATTTTTCAAAATCCGTGCTATCCTGCTCGGCAATCTCATGGCAAATCGCGCGGTATTTTGCCCGATGCGCGGGCGAGATCGAATCCATATCGCCAATCACCGCCTCGGGCTTTAACCCAAATCGCTCAACCGCCGCCAGCCCGCCATCGGCGGCCACCACATGGCGATATTTGCCCTGCACCAGCGCCAGAATATTGGCAGAAACCGGCCCCGCCCCGAGCAATAATACCGGCGCGTCAAATCTCATGCCTCCGGGTCAGCATCCGGATCGGCCTTGCCAACCCCCAAGAATACAGCCTTGAACGGCAAGATCCACGCCACCCCCAAGAAGATATAAACCGGCAGCTCGATCCAGAAAGACAGCCGCTCCATCAGGCTCATCACCCACCACACAAAGCCGATATAGACCGGCATGCCGACCAGCAAAATAAACAACGACCAGCGCCGCCGCGATTTATAGGAGAGTGCCATTTGCCTACCTCGTTTTTGGCCCGATACGGGCGGTTTCAAATGCAGGTTTACCGATATCCGCAGCCCCGTCAATAAGGCATAGCGCTGCGGGCCATGGATAACCAAGGGCCTAAATCGGCGCTTTCCACCCAAAGTAATATTGATATCATAGAGGCAGCGCCTATTTGCCAGCCACACCCACCTCTAACCAGCGAGATCAAATCATGCCCGACACTGAAAAACGAATCTGGGACCTGCCCGTGCGCCTTACCCATTGGGGGCTGGTGATCAGCTTTTTCGGCGCGTATCTTACCTCTGAAGGTCCGGTAATCGCGCTGCATATCCCGTTTGCCTATATCCTGTTCACACTGGCGCTGTTTCGGGTTTTCTGGGGCTTGTTTGGCTCCGAAACCGCGCGCTTCAGCCATTTTCTGCGCGGATACGGCGCGGTTAAAGCCTATGCGCTGGAGCTGAAAAACCTGCGGCACAAGCAATATTGGGGCCATAACCCGCTCGGGGCGCTGGCTGTGGTGGCGATTTTGCTGGGGATTTTATCGATTATCGCCGCGGGTGTATTTGCCCAAAGCCGGGGGATTATCGGGCCGTGGTCGGGGGCGGTGAGTGCCGGCAGCTCGTCGCTTCTGACCGATGTGCATGTGCTATTTGCCAATCTGGTAATGACCGTGGTTGTGGTGCATATTGCGGCGATCTTTGGCTATAAATTCTTGCTGAAAGACAATCTGATCACCCCGATGATCAAAGGCACGCGTCCTGCCGGTCCCGATCAGGTCGAGCCGCGCTTCACCTCGATCACCGTGGCCGTCGCCCTGCTGGCCGTGGCGCTGGCAATCAGCAGCCTGACCTTTCGCTATTGGGGCCTGCTTTAGCGGCAAGCGCCGCCGAGCGAAGCGAGGCCATATTGCCTTTTGCCATTGGCAAAAGGCAATATGGCTTGGCTAATCCGCAAACGGGTCTGTCACCAAAATCGTATCTTCGCGCTCGGGCGAGGTTGAAAGCATCGCCACGGGGCAATCGATCAGCTCCTCCACACGGCGCACATATTTGATCGCTTCGGCGGGCAAATCATTCCAGCTCCGCGCCCCGACCGTGCTTTCGGACCAGCCTTTCATGGTTTCATAAACCGGCGTCACGCGGGCTTGCTGATCCGCTGCGGTCGGCAGATAATCCAGCCGTTTGCCGTCCAGCTCATAGGCCACGCAGATTTTCAGCTCTTTCAGCCCGTCCAGCACATCAAGCTTGGTAAAGGCGATGCCGTTCACCCCGTTAATGGCGCAGGTTTGCCGGACTAATACCGCATCAAACCAGCCACAGCGGCGGTTTCGCCCCGTAACCGTGCCCTTTTCGTGGCCAATGGTGGCAAGATGTTCGCCGACCTCGTCGTCAAGCTCACAGGCAAAAGGCCCCTCGCCAACCCGCGTGGTATAGGCCTTCACAATCCCCAGCACAAAATCAACCGCGCCCGGCCCCATGCCGGTGCCAGAGGCCGCCATGCCGGCGGTGGTGGTCGAAGACGTCACAAAAGGATAGGTGCCAAAATCCACATCCAGCAGCGAGCCTTGCGCCCCTTCAAACAGGATCCGCTTACCCGCCTTGCGCTTTTCGTTCAGCACCTTCCAGACGGGGGCCGCATAAGGCAGCACGCTCGGGGCGATTTCCAGCAGCTTGGCCTTCAGCGCCACCGCGTCTATTTCTTCCAGCCCAAGGCCGTTACGCAATGCATTATGATGGGTCAGCAAGCGCGAAATCCGCAGATCAAGCGTAGCTTCATCAGCCAGATCCGCCACCCGAATGGCGCGACGGCCGACCTTATCCTCATAGGCTGGCCCGATGCCGCGCCCCGTGGTGCCGATCTTGGCGATTGAATTCTGCGCTTCCCGCGCGCGGTCCAGCTCGCCGTGGATCGGCAGAATCATCGAGGTATTCTCGGCGATCATCAGATTATCATGGGTGATATCCACGCCCTGCGCCGAAAGCTTGGCGATCTCCTCGCCCAGCGCCCACGGGTCCAGCACCACGCCGTTACCGATAACAGATAGCTTACCGCCGCGCACGATGCCGCTGGGCAGCAGAGAAAGCTTATAAACCTTGCCATCAATCACCAAGGTATGGCCCGCATTATGCCCGCCTTGAAAGCGCGCAATCACATCGGCGCGCTCAGACAGCCAATCCACAATCTTACCCTTGCCCTCGTCGCCCCATTGCGCGCCGACTACAACTACATTGGCCATCTAATGCCCCTTGGTTAGGAAGTTACGGGCAGGGTATAATCGCCCGCGCGCAAAAGGGAAAGCCCCAAGGGGCCGCACCCCGCTTTCCCGTGATGAAATTCATGGCCAAGGTCGAAGCTTTCCGCCGCTTCATGCCGGATAAAGCGCCGCTCGCACCCGCTCCAGATAGGCCATAAGCGCGGCATCCTCGTTAATCCGCTGGCTGAGCATTGTCGGCGTCGGCGAGGCCGCAATCGAAGCGATCATCGGCCCGGCAGAGGCATCAGCCGCCGTTGGCGCATCGCCAAATAAAAACGGCTGATCGCCCAGCAGCGCGAGAATGGCCTGAATATCCTGATTGGCGCGCATAAATCGCTCGGTCTCGGAATGCCGCCCCACCCCCTGCGCGATGGTCGACGCCCTTACCTTGGCGCGGATTTTATTGGTGATAAAGCCGCGAACGGGCTTGGGGATGGTCCCGAAAAACGTCTCGCGCACAATGGGCCAATTGGCATCATTTAACCAGCGATCACAGACCAGAATAAAATAAAGATGCTCGTCCATCATGCGAATTACCGCCCGCGAGACCGCCCTTTGGCGATTATCCAGCCCCTTGTCAAAATCCCGCCCTGTTTTTTGCTCGAGATAGGCGCGGATATCCTCGCTATCGGCTATCTTATCTGCCCCGTCCAGCAAAACCGGCAGCTTGCTTTTGGGCGATTTGCGCGGATCGCCAGGCTTGGCCTCCCATGGCTCACCCGACAGCCGCAGCAGCCCCATTGCCTTTAGCACAAAGGGGCTGGCGCTGGGCAGGCCAAAGGCGGCGGGATAGGAAATTAGGGTTAGCATGTTATTCTCCTGTTGATACGGTAAACCCGTGCTACACATTATTACTGCCAATTTTTGTCAGGAACCACCACTAAGGTCGATAATATGTCCCGCAGCCACCGCCTTATGCAGCTTATGCAGCTTTTCCGCACCCTGCCCGCGCCGATCAAAGCGCAAAGGCTGGCCGATGAAACCGGCATTTCCCTGCGATCTATCTATCGCGATATCGGAACTTTGCGCGGCATGGGGGCGGTAATCGACGGGGCGGCCGGCTATGGCTATACGCTGATTGACGACCCAGCCCTGCCCCCGATGAGCTTCTCGCAAGACGAAATCGAGGCGCTGGTGCTGGGCTTGCGCGAGGTGCAGGCGGTGGCCGACCCGGTGCTGGCAGAGGCAGCGCGGAATGCGTTGTCCAAGCTTCGAGCAAGCCTGCCAGCCTCACAAAGGCAACAACTCGGGCATGCCAGCCTGCACGCCAAGCGCTTCCATCATCGGCCTGAAATTCACATTGATGTGGCAGCGCTACGGGAAAGCATTCGGGCTGAACGAGCCGTGCAGATCGTCTATGCCGACCAAGCGGGTGCAAAGTCTATCCGCGAAATCTACCCCCTCGGGATCGTGTTTTTCGAAAGCACGCTGGTGGTCTCAAGCTGGTGTCGGCTAAGACAGGACTTCCGCACCTTCCGGCTGGACAGAATCCGGAGCTTCAAGGAGACTGGCAGTAGCTTCAGGCCGAAGCGGGTTCCGCTATTACGGGAGCTATTCGCCAAGTTCAAAGCAGAATCAGAAGGTCACGCCTAGACCGGTCGTGCTTGCACGACCCGCGCCAACGAGGTGGCCCGAAGGGTCGCCGAGGCGGCGCGCGCCCGGGGCTGTCCGTCAGTTCCGGAATTGCTTTGACTTCGGGGAGCTAAAGCCCCCCTCAGCCAAAGCACGGTTTTTGCAAGCAAAATCCGGTAGCCCTCACGGGCCGTGGCCTCGCTTCGCTCGGCGGCGCTTACCGCTAGGTTTGCGAAGTTACCCGTGGTTATCCACTAGATATTGCTTTTGCCCTCTTGCCTGCCCCCCGCTCTCTCTGTTAGTCTTAAATCCCGTGATAGAGCGAAAAGCCACAAAGGCGCGCTCACCTTATAAACGATTCTCACGGGGGCCAAACAGGCATGGCACGATATATTTTCATCACCGGCGGCGTGGTTTCTTCGCTCGGCAAGGGGCTGGCTTCGGCCGCCCTTGGTTCGCTTTTGCAGGCGCGGGGCTATAGCGTTCGCCTACGCAAGCTTGACCCATATCTTAACGTTGACCCCGGCACCATGTCGCCCTTTGAGCATGGCGAGGTATTTGTGACCGATGACGGCGCCGAAACCGATCTCGACCTTGGCCATTACGAGCGCTTCACCGGCGTTTCAGCCCGCAAAACCGATAGCGTTTCCTCGGGCCGGATTTATTCCACCGTGCTGGAAAAGGAGCGCCGTGGCGATTACCTTGGCAAAACCATTCAAGTCATTCCGCATGTCACCAACGAGATCAAGGATTTCATCGAGATCGGCGATGACGAGGTTGATTTTATGCTTTGCGAGATCGGCGGCACCGTTGGCGATATCGAGGCGCTACCGTTTTTCGAGGCGATCCGGCAATTCTCCCAAGAGCGCTTCGGCGAGTGTATATTTATGCACCTGACGCTGGTGCCTTATATCGCGGCGGCGGGCGAGCTGAAAACCAAGCCCACCCAGCACTCGGTAAAGGAGCTGCGCTCCATCGGCATCGCGCCCGATATCCTGATGTGCCGTGCCGAGCGACCTATTCCTGTC
>WFUK01000203.1 GCA_015485015.1 Paracoccaceae bacterium
CCAGCGAGCCGGCATCGAATTTCTGCGTCGCCAGCAGCGCCAACGCCCCGAGCAGCAGCGCAAAATTCCCCGCCACTGCACCGCCCAGCGCCCGCCCGCCTTGCTGGATCGCCGCCAAAAATAGCCCCGCCAGCGCCAAGGGCCATAGCACCATCGCCACCGCCTCGGCCCCATTGGGCGACACAAACAGCCCCGCCAGCCAGATAAGCCCCGCAATCGGCGCATCGACCACGCGCGACCAATGCATCAGCGTGCCGCCCTCCGGTCCCATGCGATATTGCATCAGGTCGCTCCAGCCCTGCCCGCCGAGCCAGTCCCGCACCTCGACCAGCCGCATTATATCGTCGTTAAACATCAGCGCCGAAAGGCTCTCCGCGCTTGGCACCTGCCGCAGCAGCGCCAGCATGACCGCCGCATATACCAGCCAGAAAACCAGCCGCCCTTCGGGCTTTTGCCTATCCGCATTCAAAACCGGCTTCCCCTTCGCGCTTGGCTTGTGATCTTGGGGCTTTCGTGGTTACCTGCCAAAAACCCGCCATTTACGGATAGTTACACCGATGTCGCCCATTTCTAAAGCCAAAATCGCGGTATTGGTGCCGTGTTATAACGAGGCGCATGCCATTGCCGAGGTGGTTTCGGGCTTTCAAGCCGCGCTGCCGCAGGCGAAAATCTATGTTTATGACAATAATTCCAGCGATAATACCGCCGAAATCGCGGCCAGGGCGGGGGCGATTGTGCGCCCCGAACCCCAGCGCGGCAAGGGTAATGTGATCCGTCGGATGTTTTCCGATATCGATGCGGATTTTTATATCATGATCGATGGTGATGGCACCTATGCCCCCGAAGATGCCCCCGCCTTGCTGGCGAAAGCCGAGCAAAACCAGCTGGATATGGTCGCCGGAAAGCGCAAGAATATCCAACAGGATGCAGGCCGCTCGGGCCATGCTTTTGGTAATCGCATGTTTAACTGGCTGTTTCGCAAGATGTTCAGCGCCGGATTTGACGATATTTTCACCGGTTATCGCGTGTTTTCCAAGCGCTTTGTCAAAAGCTTCCCCGCGCTGGCCACCGGCTTTGAAACCGAAACCGAGCTTTGCGTGCATGCGCTTTCCTTGCGCCAGCCCTGCGCCGAGCTTGAGGTCTCTTATGGCCTGCGGCAAGAAGGCTCCGAGAGCAAGCTTTCGACCTTTCGCGACGGCGCGCGCATATTGATCACCTTTGTTTTGCTGATGAAAGAGGTGAAACCCTTTGCCTTTTTTGGCTTGCTGGCGGGGCTGGCTTTGCTGCTGGCGGCTTTTTTTGGCGTGCCGGTATTGGCGGAGTATTTTGATACCGGTCTGGTATCGCTTTTGCCGCGCTGGATTTTGGCGGTCGGGCTGGCTTCGGTTTCGCTTCTGCTTTTCGTGGCGGGGCTGATCTTGGATTCCGTGGCGCGCGGGCGGCTGGAGCATAAGCGCCTCGCCTATCTGCAATATCCGGCATGGACCCCCTGAGCGCTTGCCATTCTGAAAACCACCCCCTAAAATACCCCCACCTCGGGGAGCCTTTTGGCTGAGACGCATTTGCGGACCCGTCGAACCTGAACCGGATCATGCCGGCGTAGGGAAGGTATGGGTCTCCCCACATCTGCCTTGCGCCGTAGCTTAGGAGAGAACCATGAAGAAATTCCTTATCGCTGCGGCCTTCACCCTGCCTTTGAGCAGCTTGAGCGCGCAACCATTGCCCGAACTTACGGTATATACCTATGATAGTTTTGTCTCTGACTGGGGACCGGGACCGCAGATAAAAACCGCATTCGAGGCCGAATGTGGCTGCACCCTGAAATTTGTCGTGGCGGGGGATGGCGCAGCACTTCTGTCCCGCTTGCGGCTGGAAGGCGCGCGCAGCGATGCCGACGTGGTGCTGGGGCTGGATAACGCCCTGATGGAGCAAGCCCGCGATTTGGGGCTGTTTGCGCCCTTGGCCGCCGCGCCGCAAAATCTGGCGCTGCCGGTGGCATGGGAAGACGACATTTTTGTGCCTTATGATTGGGGCTATCTGGCGTTTATCTATGATAATACCAAGCTTTCAGAGCTGCCGAACAGCTTTGCCGCGCTGGCGGATTCCGATCTCAGCATCCTGATCCAAGACCCCCGCGCCTCCACCCCCGGGCTGGGGTTGGCGCTATGGGTCAAGGCGGCTTATGGCGACGGGGCGGCGGATATCTGGCAAGGGCTTTCGGATAATATCGTCACCGTCACCAAGGGCTGGTCGGAATCTTATGGTATGTTTTTGGAGGGCGAGGCCGATCTGGTGCTGTCCTATACCACCTCTCCGGCCTACCATCTGATTGCGGAGCAGGATGCCGGCAAATCGGCGCTGGAGTTCAGCGAGGGGCATTATATGCAAATCGAGGTAGCGGCCAAGCTGGCGAGCAGCGATCAAGCGGCGCTGGCGGATGAATTTATGGCCTTTATCACCACCGATGCTTTCCAGCAGGTGATCCCCGAAACCAACTGGATGTATCCGGTGACGGACATCCCCCTGCCAGACGGGTTCTCATCCTTGATCCAGCCCGATCCTGTGGCGGGTGCGCTTTTCATCCCGGATGCCGCGCGCAAGGCAGCGGTGGATGAATGGGTCCGCGCGCTTAGCCGTTGAGCGGCGCGGGCAAAGCTTTTGGCATCGGAGCGCTGCTGGTTGTGGCGCTTTTGGTGCTGGCGCCGGTGGTGGCATTGCTGGCGCGGGCCGAAACGAGTTCGCTATCGGTTTCGGCATGGCCTGCAATCCGCTTCACCCTGCTTCAGGCCAGCCTTTCGGCGCTGATCAGCGTGGCGCTGGCCATTCCCTTGGCGCGCGCGCTATCGCGGCGGCGGTTTTTCGGGCGGGGGGTTATGGTCTCGCTGCTGGGTGCGCCATTTTTACTGCCCTCAATTGTGGCGGTGCTGAGCCTGCTGGCGATCTGGGGACGCAGCGGGGTGGTGAGCGATGGTTTGGCGCGGCTCGGGCTGGGGGGCTTGGATATTTACGGGCTTTCGGGGGTGCTGCTGGCGCATGTGTTTTTCAATTTGCCCTTGGCCACGCGGATGATTTTGCAAGGCTGGCAGGCAGTGCCTTCCGAGCATTTCCGCCTTGCAGCGATGCTGGACCTAGCGCCCCGCGCGAGGTTCGCGCTTTTGGATATGCCGGTTTTGCGGGGCGCGGTGCCCTCGGCGCTTTTGGTGGTGTTTATGCTGTGCATGTCGAGCTTTGCCGTGGTTTTGGCGCTGGGGGGCGGGCCAAAGGCCAGCACCATCGAGCTGGCGATCTATCAGGCGCTGCGCTTCGAATTTGATCTTGGCGGCGCGGCGCAGCTGGCGATGGTCCAGCTTGGCTTTGGACTGATCGCCGCCATGCTGGCTTTTCGCTTTGCCAAGGTCGCGAGCTTTGGCGGCGGGCTGGGGGCAATGGTGCAGGATTTCGACCCCCGCCGCTGGCCGCGCTGGCTGGATGCGGGGGTGCTGATATTGGCAGCCTTATTTGTTGGATTGCCGCTGGGGGCGATCCTGATCAAGGGGCTTGGCGGGCTGTTTTCCGGCATGGCGGCGGGGCTGCTGGGCGCTTGGCTGGTCAGCCTCGGAATTGCGCTGGTCTCGACCGCGCTGGCGCTGATGCTGGCGCTGGCACTGGCTTTCTGGATTGATCTGGAGGCGCGCGGTGACCGGATCGAGCTGTTTGTCTTGCTGCTGCTGGCGGCTTCGCCTTTTGTGATCGGAACCGGATTATTCATTCTGATCAACCCGTTTTTCAGCCCGTTTCGCCTAGCGCTGCCGATCACGGCTTTGGTCAATGCGGCGCTGAGCCTGCCTTTGATGCTGCGCATATTGCGCCCAGCGATGGCGCGCGCAAGGGAAAACCATGGCAGGATCGCCGATGGGCTGGGCCTCAGGGGCCGGGCGCGGTTTTGCCATATCACCCTGCCGCAAATCCGCCCCGAGCTGGGCTTTGCTACGGGGCTGGCGGCTGCGCTTTCGATGGGGGATCTTGGTGTGATCACCCTGTTTGCCCCGCCCGATATGCAAACCCTGCCTTTGATGATGTATCGCCAGATGGGCAGTTACCAGATGGATGCGGCGGCGGGGACGGCGCTGATATTAGTGGCCAGCAGCTTTGGGCTATTCTATCTTTTTGACAAAGGAGGCCGCTATGCTGGAGCTTGATAGGCTATTGATAAAACAGGATGATTTTACGCTTGCCGGCAATTTTGCAGTGCAGCCGGATAGCACAACCGCCATTATCGGTCCCTCTGGCGGTGGCAAATCCACTTTGCTTTTGGCTTTGGCGGGGTTTATCCGGCCTGAAGGGCGGGTGCGATGGCGAGGCGAGGATATTTCGGCGCTCCCCCCCGCCAAGCGACCGGTTTCCATTCTGTTTCAGGCGCATAATCTATTTCCGCATTTAACC
>WFUK01000204.1 GCA_015485015.1 Paracoccaceae bacterium
AGGCTATGGTTGCCGCCCGCATCATCTCTGGCCCGCAGCTTGCGCGAAAGGTCGGGCAAAAGCACCACGCCAATGGCGATGCCCACCACCCCGAGCGGCAGCTGATAAAGCCTATCCGCATAGGAAAGCCACGCCACCGCGCCATCAAAATAAGACGCCACTTGGCGGCCCACCAAAAGGTTGATCTGCACCACCCCCCCCGCCAGCGCCGCCGGAAAAGCGATGATGGCCAGCCGCTTCATTTCCGGCGACAGGCGCGGGCGGCGGGGAATGAGCGTGACCCCCGCCTTATGCGCCGCCCACCAGACCAGCGCCATTTGCGCCACGCCCGCCACCAGCACGGCCCATGAAAGCGCCACGCCTATTTCCCAGCCCACGAGCTGCGCCAGATACATCGCCGAAACCAGAATGATATTCAGCAGCACCGGCGCAGCTGCCGCAGCGGCAAAACGGCCCAGCGCATTCAGCACGCCGCTCAGCAGCGCGGCCAGCGAGATAAAAAGGATATAGGGAAAAACGATACGGCCATAGTCAACGGTGAGGGTAAAGCGGGCATCATCGGCAAAGCCGCTCGCCATCGCCAGCACCAGAAACGGCATAAAAATTTGCCCCAGCAATACCGTGATTAGCACGACGCTGGCCAAGCCGGAAAACGCCTCGCGGGCAAAATCCCCGGGGCTATCCCCCGCCTCGACCTTCTTGGAAAACATCGGCACAAAGGCGGTATTAAACGCCCCTTCGGCAAAAAACCGGCGGAACATATTGGGCAGGGAAAAGGCGATCAAAAACGCCTGCGCCATCGGGCCGGACCCCATCGCGCTCGCGATCATGATATCGCGCATAAAGCCCAATATCTTGGAGGCCAGCGTCCAGAGACCCACGGTAAAAAACCCCGAGGCCAGACGGATCTTGCGGATCATGTCTCTGCCTTTTTGATGATCGCATTATAAAGCTTGGCCGAAAGGGCAGCGCGCTTGCTTTCGCTGTGAATTTTCAGGCCAAACAGATCTTTGACATAAAAGGTATCCACTGCCTGCTCGCCATAAGTGGCGACAATTGCAGAAGAAATAGAGATCCCGTTGGCGCTTAAGGTGCGGGCGATATCATGGATCAGCCCGGGGCGATCGCGGGTATCGACCTCGATAATGGTATAAATTTCCGAGCCTTCATTATCAAAGCTGACCGAGGTGGGCACCTTGAAATCCCGCTCGCGCGGCTTGATCACATCGCGGGCTTTCAGGGCGTCGCGCGCGATCACCTCGCCGTTCAGCGTGCGCGAAATCATCTTGCGCAGGCGGGTAAGGCGGGATTTTTCATAAGGCGAACCCTCGGAATCCTGAATCCAGAATACCGCCGTCGCGAGACCATCCGAGCTGGTATAGGTGCGGGCATCGACCACATTCGCCCCGACCAAAGCCAAAGCGCCGGCGAGGCGGGCAAACAGCCCCGGATGATCCTGCATCACAAAACAGGCGCGGGTGGCGTCGCGGTCGGGGTCGGCCTTGATATCGGAGATAAAGGCCTCCCCGCCGAGCTTTTTGATCAGCTTGGCGAAGGCCTTGTGGGTGCGGGTATCCAGCCCCAGCCAATAGGGGGTGTAATGCCGCTCCAGCTCTACCGTGATCTCGGCTTTGGTCCATTTTTTCAGGGCGGCTGAAAGCCTGGAGCGGGCCTCGTCCTCGCGCTGGGATTGGCTTTGCGCTTGTGCGCCGCCGGTCAGATAATCATGGGTGGCGCTATAGAGCTGGCGCAAAAGCATGGCTTTCCAGTTGTTCCACACATCCGGCCCGACGCCGCGAATATCGCATACGGTCAGCACCAAAAGCAGCTTTAGCCGCGTGACGGATTTCACCTGTTTGGCAAAATCCTGCACCGTGCGCTGGTCTGAAATATCGCGCTTTTGCGCCACATCCGACATCACCAGATGATTGCGCACCAGCCATTCCACCAGCTCGGAATCCGCCGCATGCAAACCAAGGCGCGGGCATAGCTCGGCGGCGATGCGCGCCCCCGCTACCTCATGCGCCTCTTGCCGGCCCTTGGCGATATCATGCAAGAGCAGCGCCACATAAAGCACCTTGCGATTGATCCCCGCTTTCAGGATTTTCGAGGCAATCGGCAGGTCTTCCACCAGCCCTTGCTGCTCGATCTTGAACAGATTCGAGATCACCTGAATGGTATGTTCGTCCACGGTATAGCTATGATACATATTGAATTGCATCATCGCCACGATGCGGCCAAAATCGGGGATAAACGCCCCCAGCACCCCCAGCTCGTTCATCCGCCGCAGGGCGCGCTCGGGGTTGTTATGGGAAAGCAGCAGATCAAGGAATATCCGGTTGGCTTCGGGATTGGCGCGAAAATCATCATCCACCAGATGCAGATTGCGCGCGATCAGGCGCATGGCGTCGGGGTGGATCAGGGTGCCGGAGCGCAGCCCCTCCTCATATAGCCGCATAAAATTGATCGGGTCTGACAAAAACGCCTCCGGGTCCACCACATCCAGCCGCCCGTCGCGCAGGGTATAGCCGCGCGGCGTGCCGTCGCTCCCCCAGCTAAAGGCGGTTTTCAGCCAGCGGCCAATATTGGGCTTGGCCTTTACATGGCGGGCTTCAAGGTCGGTCAAAAATATCCGCGTCAGCTCGCCGACATGGGTGGCGTGGCGGAAATAAAGCTGCATAAAGCGCTCGACCCCGCGCATACCGGCGCTATCGGAAAAGCCCAGCACCCGCGCCAGCTCCACCTGCATATTAAAGCTCAGCTTTTCAGAGGCGCGCTTGTTGAGCAGGTGCAGATGGGTGCGCACGGTCCACAAAAAGCTCTCGGCCTCGATGAAGACCTCGCATTCGTCTTTGGTCAGCATTCCGGCGGCGACCAGATCATCCGGCCCTGCCGCGTGGTTGATATATTTGGCGATCCAGAACAGGGTTTGCAGATCGCGCAGGCCGCCCTTGCCTTCCTTTACATTCGGTTCCACCACATAGCGCGCGCCGCCATGGCGGCTATGGCGCTGGCCGCGCTCCTCTAGCTTGGCCTCGATGAATTCCGACGCGGTGCCGGTGAACAGGTCTTTCCACAGTCGCTCCTCCAGCTCGGTCGCCAGCGCTTCGTCGCCACAGACAAAACGCTGCTCCAGCATGGCGGTGCGAATGGTGTAATCCTCGCGGCCAAGGCGAATGCAATCATCGACCGTGCGGGTGGAATGGCCGACCTTGAGGCGCAGATCCCACAGGGAATAAAGCGTGCTTTCAATCACGCTCTCGCCCCAGGCGGTTTGCTTATAGGGGGTCAGGAATAGCAGATCGATATCGGAAAAAGGCGCCATCTCGGCCCGCCCGTAGCCCCCCACAGCCACCACGCTCAAGCGCTCGCTGGAGGTGGGATTATAGACCGGATGCAGGTGCTTGATGGTGGTCGCCAGCACTTGGCGCACCACCTGATCGGCCAGCCATGCATAGGCGCGGGTGGCGCTGCGGCCTTGGTAAGGGGCGGCGGCTAGCGCGGCTTCGATAACGGCGCGGCCCGAGGCCATGCGGGCCTTGACCTCCGCTACCAATATCGCCCTGATTTCGGTTTTGTCCTTGGCGGAAAACAGCTTTTCGTCCAGCGTTTGCTGCACCAGAGCGGCGTTCCAAATATCATCGGGCGAGCCAATATGCCCGCCCAATGTGAGATCATTTAGCTCGTATTCCAAGGGCTAGGTTCCGGCGCTACCAAAGCTGCGCGGCGCAGGAGAGATCATGGTAGCCACGCCGTCTTGCAGCTGCATAATCGCTAGACCACGCTCGTTGGTGCCGTTGGCATTAAAGCGGAAAATGCCGGTAACGCCGGCAAAACCCGACGGGTCTGTCAGGCGCTGTTTGGAAAAGGCATTGGCACCACCCGCCGCGCGGGCGCTGCTGATCATTGCCCCCACAGCCGCTACGCCGTCATAGGCCAAGCCCGCCAGCGCGTGTGCTTCGGTGCCATACGCCAGTTGGTAGCGGGTTTCAAATTGCAGCGTGAGCGCTGGGTCCGGCACGGCAAACCAGCCGCCTTGCAGGCTGGGCGTGACCAAAACCTCGTTTGAGCTATCCCAGCGGCTTAGCCCCATAAATTGCGCATCGCGCTTGGTGCGGAAGCGGTTGGAGGCGAGCGACGCGGTGATAAACCCGAGCCCGCGCAATGGCGAATCGGTGAAAAATGCCGCATTGGCCCCGCTGCCGCGCAGGGTTTCGGCGATGCCCGAAGCGGCCTCGCCCATTTCGGCAAGCGCCAGCGGATAGGAAACCGCAGCCGCTGTGGTGCCGCCCGCGCGGGCGATGGCGCGCTCGATCGAGGCGCGGCCATTTTCGCCTGAAATGCCTTCTTGGTAAACAATAGCGAAGTTGGATTTACCCTGTGCCACGCTTTGCTGCACCAGCCGGTTCGCGACGGAATCGTAGGTAACCCCCATGATAAACACATTGCCACCGGCCACCGAAGGGGTGTTGGAGAAGCTCAGAATGTTAATGCCTGCCCGCGCCGCAATCGGGGCGATGGCAGCGGTCGAGGTTGAATAAAGCGGGCCGATGATGATTTGCGCCCCGTCTTCCACGGCGCGATTGGCGGCGGCCACGGCCATATCGGCATTGCCGCCGGTTTCATAAACCCGCAAATCAATATTGGCCCCGTTCAAATCCCGCTCGGCCATCCGGGCGGCATTAACCATATTTTGCGCCAGACTTTCGGTGACGGAATTGCCCGAAGCCAGCGGCACCATCAGTGCGACCAC
>WFUK01000205.1 GCA_015485015.1 Paracoccaceae bacterium
TTGTTAAATAGCAGTGTGGCGGTGAATTCCCGCAGCTGCCCGGGAGGGGCGGTCAGGCGGGCATAGGCATCGTCTTCGCCAATGGTAAAGCATTGCTCAAAAGGCGTGGTTTCCGTGGCGCAATCATAGATCGTAACGTCAAGATTGATGCCGGTGAGGGTATAGGTTTCCGAGGTATTTATTGCGCGCCCCGTAAGCGTTGCGGTGCGCGGGCCTAGCTCCAGCTCAAGGTTTTCCATCTGGATTTCCTCGATCGCGATCCGGTTCATCTCGGCTTGTGGCTCGGGGGGCACGGTGACCATATAAAATACCAGCCCGCCAATCAGGGTAAACGCGATAATGCTACCGGCGATGCGCAGCTCGGGCATGCGAAACAGGATGTAAATATAAAGCGAGAGAACGACAAAAACTTCAACAGCAACCACAGGAATTCCTTCGAGATTGATTAGCGAAACCGCTCGCTAAACATAGGCATGTATGGGAGGGGTTTCCAGCCCTTGCAACAAGATTTAACTATAACCCTGCGGATTGGCCTTTTGCCATCGCCAATGATCCTCGCACATTTCGGCAAGGCCCTGACTGGCTTTCCAGCCCAGCAACGCCTCGGCCTTGCTTGCATCGGCGCAATAGATGGTAACATCACCATCACGGCGGGCGGTGATTTCGGCGGGGATATTAAACCCGCACGCCTTTTGCCACGCGGCATGCACTTCTTTAACGCTAAAACCATTGCCGGTGCCGAGGTTTACAATCGGGGTTTGGTTATTTTCGGCACGCTCCGATAGCAGATAGTCAATCGCCTTCACATGGCCGCGCGCCAGATCCATCACATGGATATAATCGCGAATCGCGGTGCCATCCGGCGTGGGGTAATCATCGCCAAAGATATTCAGCTTCTCGCGCCGCCCGGTGGCGACCTGCGCGATAAACGGAAACAGATTATCGGGAAAGCCCAGCGGGTCCTCGCCGATCTGGCCCGAAATATGCGCCCCGACCGGATTAAAATAGCGCAGCACCATAGAGCGCCAGCCTTCGCCGATGCCGGTAATATCGGTCAAAATCTGCTCCACCATCAGCTTGGTTTTGCCATAGGGGTTTACCGGCGCGGTGGCGGTGGTTTCTTCAATCGGCATGATTTCCGGCTCGCCATAAACCGTGGCCGAGGAAGAAAAGACCGCGTGCCTGACCCCGTGCTTTAGCATTGCGTTAAAAAGCGCGGTGCTGCCCGCCACGTTTACATCATAATAAAACGCGGGCCGCGCTACGGATTCGCCGACAGCCTTTAGCCCCGCAAGATGGATCACCGCGTCGATTTTATGGCTGGCAAATAGCGCGTCCAGCGCCGCTTGATCGCGGATATCGCCCTCGACCAGCTTGGGCGCGCCATTGGTGATCCGGCTGACCCGCTCAATGGATTTGCGCGATGAATTGTGGAAATTGTCAAATACAACAACATCATAGCCGGAATTGAGCAATTCCAGCGTGATGTGGCTGCCGATATATCCAGCGCCGCCTGTGGTCAAGATCGTGGTCATTGGCGGCTATCCTTTCAGCAAGGTAAGCAGCTGTTGCGCCTCACCTGCGGCATCATCTGCCTGCCAAATCTCGCTGCCAAGGGTCACAAAATCCACATCGTCTTTGATGGTTTCAAGCGCCGCCGCATCCAGCCCGCCCTCGGCCACCACCGGCACCTCGATCATCTCGGACCACCAGCGGAAAAGCTCGGGTGTGGCGCGCTCACCGGTGCCAAGCTCGCCGATATCGCCCACGGGGCCAAAGCTGATATAATCCACGCCGATCTCGGCAGCGGTGATGCCGCTATGCCTGGAGGCCCCGCAATAAGCCCCGACAATCGCGTCCGGTCCCAAAAGCTTGCGCGCCTCGCGCACCTGCTTGGCACCATCGGTTAAATGCACCCCGTCCAGCCCGTGTTTTTCCACCATGCGAAAATGGCGATCCACCACCACGGCCACATCAAACCGATGGCAGATATCCCGAAGCTGGTCACATATTTTGCCAAGCTCGCTGGCATCTTCAAGGTTTGCTGCGATGCGCAGGCAGGCAACAGGGGTGGTATCCAGCACCTTTTCCAAGCGCGGCTTGAAGGTCTCAAGCTCAAACATCGGGGGGGTCGCAAGGTAAATTCGCGCGGTATCAGTGTCAGACATCTTTGAGCCTTTAATTGGGTTTTCTATCTATTAGCTTTTCATGCCCGCAGGGTCCAGCCGTCAAATCTTTGCGGCTCAAGCCAAGGTCGGCGCCCAATCCGGCGCGGCCAGATGAAAGCCCTGAAAATGAAAAGCCGGAGACACGGTACAGCCAACCAAGGTCCAGTCGCCAAGGCTTTCGGCCGCTTGCCAATGGCCCTTGGGCACGATCACCTGCGCCTCGTGGCCGTTTAGCACATCGGGACCAAGGATGGTGGAGGCGAGGGGACCATTATCGGTGGCGGCGGTATCAAGGCGCAGCGGTGCGCCGCTGTAAAAATGCCAAATCTCGGTTGAATCAATCCAGTGCCAATGGGAGCGGCTGCCGGCCTCCAGCAGGTAATAGATCGCGCTACCCGAGGGGCGCTCGCCGGATTCGGCAAGCCATGTTTGCCGATACCAGCCGCCTTCGGGGTGCGGGGCCAGCCCGAGATGCTTGATGATATCTTTTGCCTGGGTCATGCTGGCCGCCCTGAAAAATGGTATAAAAAAACCCGCAACCAAAGGCTGCGGGCTTATAGGGTTTAGGTAGGTGGCTTATTGCCCCACCACCGTGATCCGGCCTTCAACGGTTGAATTCACGCCGCCCTGGTCGAGGATATAGTCGATCACGTCATTCGCCATCAGCTTGCCATTGCCGGTGTCAATCAGCATCCGGCCACCGCCGAGCATGCCATAACCATCACCGCCGCCCATGGCATAGTTGTTGGTTGCGAATCTATAGGTGGCGTTCAGATCCACCTCGCTATCGCCAATCATCAGCTTCACAATGCGCGAACCAGCCGGTGCGGTTGGATCATATACGATGCTCATGCCCGAGATTTGCGGGAAACGGCCAGAGCCGTCTTCAACCCGGCTCACGCCATTTTCCATCGCGTCCAGAATTTGCTGGCCGGTGATTTCGCTCAGCACGGTCACATTGCCAAACGGAAGCTCGGTCAGGATATCGCGACGGGTCAGTATGGTGCCGGCTTCATAGATCCGGTCAGCGCGGATGCCGCCGCCATTGGCCATCGCAACATCGGCATTGGTAGCCCAGCGCATGGCGTCGGCCACAAGGTTGCCGATGGCGGCTTCCTCAC
>WFUK01000206.1 GCA_015485015.1 Paracoccaceae bacterium
CCGCCTATGATCTGGAGCATGTGCAGGCCGAGGGCTGGGATGTGATGACCAATCGTCCGAAAATGATTTCTTATCGCGCGCCCGGTGCGCCGATGGCGGTTTATGCCGTTGAATCCGTGATGGACGAGCTGTGCCAAAAGCTGGGGCTGGACCCGATTGATACCCGCCTTTTGAATGCTTCAAAGGAAGGCACAAAATCCTCCTACGGGCCGACCTTCAAGGCGATTGGCTTGGTGGAGGCGCTGGAAGCCGCCAAGGCGCATCCGCATTATTCAGCCCCGCTTTCCGCCAATACAGGCCGCGGCGTGGCCTGCGGATTTTGGTTTAACTTTGGCGGGCAGGTGTCTGTTTCTATGGCGATAAATGCCGATGGCACCGTAAACCTGATCGAAGGTAACCCCGATATTGGCGGCTCTAGGGCTTCGATCTCGATGATGGCGGCCGAGGCGCTTGGCATTGGCTATGATCGCATCCGCACCATCGTCGGGGATACCGCTTCGGTCGGATTTTCCGATGTGACCGATGGCAGCCGCGTGACCTTTGCCGTGGGCATCGCCACCATTAATGCCGCCAATGCCGCGATCAAGGAGATGTGTAAGCGCGCCGCCAAAATCTGGGAGATCGACGAGGACGCGGTGGAATGGATCGATGGCGCGGCCCGGCCCACGGGCCATAATGCGGGGGATTTCCCGCCGATGAGTCTCGCCGAAATTGCGGCGAGCAGCGGCAAAACCGGTGGGCCGATTGCAGGCCATCACGAAGGCGCGCCCGATAAGGCCGGCGTGTCTTTTGGTGTGCATCTGGTCGATGTCGAGGTCGACCCCGAAACCGGATTTACCGCCATCAAGCGCTATACCGCGTTTCAGGATGTCGGCAAGGCCATTCATCCGGCTTATGTGGAAGGCCAAATTCAGGGCGGCGCGGTGCAGGGCATTGGCTGGGCGCTGAACGAGGAATATATTTACGGCGAGGACGGCCTGCTGCAAAATCCGGGCTTTCTGGATTATCGCATCCCTGTGGCCTCTGATCTGCCGATGATCGATCCGGTGATTATCGAGGTGCCAAATCCGGGCCACCCTTTCGGGGTGCGCGGCTGTGGCGAAACCGCGATTGTGCCGCCATTGGCCGCGGTGGCCAACGGGGTGGCGCAGGCGGTTGGGGCGCGGTTGTATGAGCTGCCGATGTCGCCGCCCAAAATCCTCACGGCCCTATAAAATGGCGCACGTGGTGATCTTTGGCTCGCTGCGCGCGCTCACTGGCGGGGAGGGGGAGCTTGTTATCGAAGCCTCTACCACGCGGGAATTGCTGCAAAAACTGGTGGCGCGCTATCCGGCGCTGGCCGAAACCGTGGAAGCCGGAGTCTCGCTGGCGATTGATGGCGAGGTATTCAAAGAGGCGTGGTTCACCCCGATCAGGCAGGAATCCGAGGTGGTGGTAATGCCGCTGATGGTCGGAGGATAGCTCGGCGATGTGGCTTCAATGCTGGGGGGATTGCAGAGAGTGGTACGCCCTAGGGGTCACGAGGTTGGGCAGAATAACAGTAATTTAGGGTGTCCAACCCTACCAGATACCCCTATTGAAACAAAAGAGAAAAAAGAGGCTTTGCCCAACCAAGTTTTGGAGGGCAACACAGCCACGAAAAACGCCGTGTCTGTTGAAGCAGAACACGGCGTAAAATCGGATAAGAAAGCGGTCAACTTTCGAGAAGAAACCTACCATAGTTCGGGCAACCCTGTAAAGGATTTATGCCATGCTATTGAGGCTTGCCCACCGGATGTCGCTTCGCAAATCATGGCGGCGGCGCTAGAGGAGTTAAGTCAAGGTGGGCCGGTTCCGACATTCCTTCGGGCTGATGATGATGCTGCCTTTTGGGCGTCAATCGCCGCCCCTCAAGACTTGATTGCCTACTGCGCCGCGACAGTTCGTGCAGTTGGCAAACGAGCTTGGGCCATTGCTGCGCGCAAGCGATTGTTTGTGCTGTTATGGGATGGATTTTCACCCGATGACAAAGTCAAGTTTTTGGCAAAAGCTGACCCGCGCGGGCGGTTTCAGGGGAGGGCGCTATGATGGCCGACGAGTTTGACAATGTGACCCCGTTAAGGGGGCGCGGCATGGATGCCCACGCCAAGCGGTTCTTTGATTCATTTGCCCCAGCCGGTGAGATTAAGGCGGATTTGAACCGGCCCTATTTGATTAAAGGTTGGTTTGATAAGGGCATGGTTTCAGTCCTTTATGGCCCTTCCAATGTGGGAAAAACCTTTCTGGCGCTGGACATTGCCCACGCGGTTTCTTCGGGGAAATCATGGGGCGGGTGCAGGGTGCGACAGGCTCCAGTCATGTATGTTGCCGCTGAAGGTGGGGCGGGGATTAACGCGCGAATTGCTGCGCTGGGCAACCCGAAGTTTTGGCTTTGCCCGCTTGATGTTTCATTCCTGAACCACGAAGGGGACGCGACCGCACTGGCGGGGGCTATCAATGAAATGGAAGCCACCCACGGGCCATTCGGGATGATTATCATTGATACCGTGGCCAAGGCCATGTCCGGGGCTGATGAAAACAGTTCGGTTGATATGGGGCATTTTATCAAGTGTATCGAGACCCTAAAGGCCAAAACCACGGCGCACATCATGCTGGTTCACCATACCGGCAAAGACAGCGGCAAGGGCGCGCGCGGGCATAGTTCCCTGCGGGCGGCGGTGGATACCGAGATCGAGCTGACCAAGGAGGACA